>DASZYU010000140.1:0-7142 GCA_035545215.1 Puia sp. | reverse complement strand
CCGCCTTCCCCGCCGCCGCCTTCCCCGCCGCCGCGTCTACCCAAAAACCGCGCAGCCCTTCCCACTTCCTTCCTCCCCTGGCCGCAACCCTTCCCACGTCCCGCTTCCTCCCTTCCCCCCCCGCCGCCTTCCCCGCCGCCGCCTTCCCCGCCCCCCCGACGCCGCGTCTACCAAAAACCGCCAATCCTTCCCTCCTGCCGCGCCGCAAGCAACCGAATCGTTAAAATTCCCGTAAATAACTCCTTAGTAAACGGCGGTATGATCGGACTCTACACTGCAATCCACCCGGGTCATCTTCCCGGGTAATACTGTTACAGGAGCAATATGGTTCTTCTCATCCCTGCGGGTGGCATAGAACAGGGGCCCTTTTTTGGTGAACACAGAGTAAGTCCCCGGCGGTAAAAGAATACGAAACCGGCCGGAATCATCCGTATCGGCCTGCCGTACCAGGATCGTTCGCACCGCGCTGTACAGACCGGCCCTGCCGGTTTCGGTCACCTGGTCCTGGCCCGTGAGCCGGAATACGCAAATGGTGGCGCGTACGCCGGCGGGAAGCCCGCGGTGGACACGGGGAGAAGGCATCCGGTTACCCGACGGTCTCCGCGCGACGCCTTCGATGCCCTGCTGCACCTGGCCGTTCATTTGCAACACCGTCCATCCGGGACCCAGCGCAACCGACAGCAACAGCAATACATGCACGCTGCGAAAGTCCATTTTAAAGGCGTGAAAGTCCATAAAAACTGTAATTTTAGAAAGTTTTAATAAATCTTTATGAATAATAGCAGGATCCCGTCCTTATACCTTTCCGCAATCCTTCTCCTATTCGTACTCTCCGGACCGACTGCTGACGCCCAGGTGCTGACCAACACCCCGGCACTGCAAAACGCCAGCCGGCAACTCAGCGCCAGGCACCTCGCCCTGCAACAGATGCTGTCCAGGCTGGCAAAAGAGAACGGGTGGCCCACGATCCTGCGCTACCAGCATGGGCGCCTCGCTTACCTCCACGGCCTGGACTCCCGCGGTTTTCCGATATATGTCACCACGACCGACAACATCTCGGCAGCTACGATCCGCACGAACACCCTGTGGGCCAACGGCAGTACGAAGTTAAACCTTACCGGCGGTACCAATCCCGCTATGGCAGGCCGCATCGCCGTTTGGGACGAAGGCCTGGTCCGCCCCACGCACGTCGAGCTGACCGGTCGTGTCGTACAAAAAGACGGCAACCCGACGCTCAGCGACCACTCCACCCACGTTTCCGGCATCCTCATCGCATCCGGCGTCAATCCGCAGGCGCGGGGGATGGCCTATGGCGCCCAACAACTGCAGACCTGGGATTTCGAGAACGACGAATCCGAAATGGCAGGCGCCGCCGCCGGAGCTAACGGCATACTGGTCTCCAGCCACTCTTATGCCGATATCGCCGGGTGGAATTTCAACGAGACGGACAACCGTTGGGAATTCTGGGGCATGCCCGGCGATACCGTCGACATCAATTTCGGACTGTATGACCAGGATACCCAGATATGGGATTCCATCGCCTACAACGCGCCATTTTACCTGATCGCCAAGGCTTCGGGCAACAACCCCGGCGAGCAGGGACCGTCGGTGGGCAGCACGTACTGGCGCAGGAACGCCAATAAACAATTCATCAACGCCGGCCCGCGACCCACGGGCATCAGCAACAACGCCGGTTACAATACGATCGCCACCTATGGCAACGCGAAGAATATCCTGCTCATCGGCGCCTGCAATCCCTTATCCGGCGGCTATTCCAGGCCCTCCGATGTCGTCCTGGCCGGCTTCAGCAGCATGGGCCCCACGGGTGACGGCCGCATCAAACCCGACCTCGTCGCCGATGGCGTCAATGTCCTTTCCTCCATCTCGACCGCCGACAACGCCTACGATATTTTCAGCGGCACCTCGATGGCGACGCCCGGCGCCGCCGGATCTTCGTTCCTGCTGCAGGAATACTATTCCCGGTTGCACGGCGGCGCTTTCATGCGGAGCGCCACGCTTCGCGGTCTGCTCATCCACACGGCCGACGAGGCCGGCGCCAATCCCGGACCGGACTATACCTTCGGTTGGGGCCTGATCGACATGCAGGCCGCCGCCGGCGTTATCACTTCCGACAACACCGACCAGAGCCAGATGATCCGCGAAAGTTCGCTGGTCAACACGACGAAGGATGCCGAGACCTACAGTGTAACCGCATCGGGGAAGACCCCCGTGAAGGCTACCATTTGCTGGACCGACCCCGCCGCCGCAGCCGCCACCATCCCCGTCAACGAACATAATTTCGCCGACACTACGCGGCGGCTGGTGAATGACCTCGATCTCCGCATCACCGACAACACGTCGGGCAAAGTGTATATGCCCTGGATACTCGATCCCAAAAACCCCGGAAAGGCCGCTGCGAAAGGCGATAACATACGCGACAACGTCGAAAAGGTCGAGCTGGCCGACAGCCTCGTACCCGGCAGGACCTATACGATCACTGTCTCGCACAAAGGAACCCTCCAGCGCGGATCGCAAGCATATTCGCTGCTCGTCAGCGGGGTCGGCGGCACGCCCACCTGCAGCAGTTCGTCCAGCGCGAGCGGCGCCAGCATCGATCAGGTGGCCATCGGCGTCTACACATTCTCCAATCCGCCCACCGTCTGCAGGACCGGCTCGGACTACAGCGGCACCCAGACCTTCCCGCTCGCTGCAGGCACCAGCACCTCCTTCACCGTGACACACAGCAGTTGCAACAGCACCAACAATACGCGCGTCATCTCGATCTACATCGATTTCAACAACGACGGCACCTTCGAATCGAACGAACTGGTGGCGCAAAGCGCAGCCGTCCCGTCGGGCTCCTTCACCGGCACTATCGCCGTTCCATCCACGGTCACTGTTGGCGCCTACGCCCGCATGCGCATCATCGCCGAAGAAACGAGCAACCCGTCCGCCGTCAGTCCCTGCGGATCCTACCCGGTCGGTGAAACACAGGACTTCCGCGTTCAGTTCACCAACCCCGGCAACGACGTAGGCGTCACCGCGCTCGAATACCCCACCATCACCAGCTGCGCGAACGATTCGCAATTGGTATCCGTCCACATTCACAACTTTGGCAGCGTAGCGCAGACCGGCGGAGTACCCGTAACGACCGTTGTCAGCACGGGCCCCACCACGGTGCTGACCCTGACGGCCACCTGCATGGATAGCATTCCCGCCGGCGGGGAGGTCATCTTCACGTACAACAAGTCTTTCCCGACGGTAGCGGGAGTCTCCTATACCTTTACCAGCACGACATCGCTTGGCTCCGACGTGAATTCCGGCAACAATGCGGACACCGCCACTATCACGGTGAATCCGGCCTCTGCCTTCCCGGCAGCCTCGGCCACCGCCTGCGGACCGAACGCCGCTTCCGTCACGCTGCATGCCAACGCTACGGGCGACGATGTCGCATTGTGGTATGACAGCCAGACCGCCACCGTACCCATCGCCGCGGGCAACAATACGACCACGACGGACATCACTCCCAACAAGACCTACTACCTGGGCCTCAACGATCTCAAGCTCAAAGGCGGCGCGCCGAATAAGAACTATTTCGCCAGCAGCGTCCCCAGTTTCGGAGGAGCCTACTTCCGGTTCTTCGGTAATTTCGTGCAGTTCACTACCGGCGTACCCCTCACGATCGAAAGCGCAAAAATGTACATCGGCCATTCCGGGACCATCGATCTCACGCTTGCGCAGCTGGCCAGCTATGACAACAACACCGGGCAATATTTCTATCTTCCGATGTACACCACGACGATCAATGTCTATGCGACCACCCAGCACCCGGATACCGCGCAGCAGGTCAACGTCGCCGCCGGCGACAACACCGACACGGGTGCCACCTTTCTGCTGAACATCCCGGTTCCCAACCCGGGCAACTACATTATCATCTTCAACTGTAACAATTATGCGTCGGCGTTCCTTAACGCCAACATAAAGAATAACCCTTATCCGCTGACGATACCGGGCATTTTCTCGATCACGGGCAACGACTTCCGCGACCTCAGGAAACCGGACAGCATCACGTACTCGCACCAGTTCTATTATCCATTCTATAACATCGGTCTGCGACTGGACGGATGTCCCGCACCCGGGCGCAAGTCCGTAACGGCATCCGTCGAGAACGGTCCGACCGTCTCCCAACAGGGTGATCTCCTCGTCAGCAGCATACCGGCGGGCAACCAATGGTACCTGAACGACAGCCTGCTCACCGACTCGACAACGCAACAGATACAGCCGGGTCTGCCCGGTACGTATTATACGACCCTGGTCGACCCGAATACGGGTTGCGTGCTCAAATCGAATGTGCTGGTCTGGACACCCAGCACCGGCACGCCCAATCAGAAGATCGGGCTCCGGGTGGGCCCAAGCCCCGGCCCTGGCGTCTTCCACGTCAGCTTCTACATGGTGGACGGCGGCGATCTCAGCGTCGGCCTGTACGACATGCTCGGCAGGAAAGTCCTTGGCCAGGAATACGGCGCCTTCACGGGGGCCTTCGATCAGACTTTCAGCGTGACCGCGGCGGCCGGCGTCTATACGCTGAAGATCATTCACGGATCCAACACCTATTACACAAGGATAATCATTAACCACTAACTATGCCCCAACCCTGGACAACAGGAAAGATCATAAAAATCGAACAGGAAGCATCGCAAACCAGGAGGTTCTGGATCCAGATACCCGGCCAGGAGTCATTCGACTTCGAGCCCGGCCAGTTCGTGACGCTCGATCTTCCGATCCATGAAAAACTGAACAAACGCATACGCAGCTACTCCATCGCTTCCTGGCCCGACGGCACCAACGTCATTGAACTCGTGATCGTGCTTCTCGAGGGAGGCGCCGGAACGAACTACTTGTTCAACCATTGCGACGTGGGCAGCGAACTGACGCTCCGCGGACCACAGGGCGTCTTCACCCTGCCGGACGCCATCGATAAAGATCTCTTTTTCATCTGTACCGGCACCGGCATCGCCCCCTTCCGATCCATGAGCCATCAGATCCTCAACCACAACATACCGCACCGCGATATCTTCCTGATCTTCGGTTGCCGTAAATTCGAGGATGCGCTGTACCGCAAAGAGATGACCGATCTGGCCGGGAAGATCCCCTGCTTTCATTATATCCCTACTTTCTCGCGCGAAAATCCCGACCCGACGCATCCGCAGATCCATACGGGCTATGTGCACGCGGTCTATGAACAGCTTTGCCGCTGCGATGGGACCCTGCGTCCGGCAAATTTCTTTCTATGCGGATGGAAGAATATGATCGATGAGGCCAAACAACGGATCGTGGCGCTCGGTTACGACAGGAAATCGATACATCAGGAATTATACGGCTAAAGCTGAAGCGCCGCCCCGACACTGGCATCAGGCGGCCTTGCCGTCGCCGGATGCATCCGCTTCGGATCCGAGTGCTGCCGGTCTTTTCGATTTGCTTTGCGCACACCGGCAGGTGATGGCCCGATCGGGGTCCCGGTGGGTAAATTATGCGGGCCGTCGTGACAGCCCGCGCTGACTATTTAGTGAGCTTTTCCTTAGAACTCTCTTTATTCCCGGTGATCTTCATCGGTATGACTGGGATAGCCTGGTCTTTCAGACGACTCTCCAGTTCCACAAAAGCCCGCTGGGCCTCCAACGTTTCGCGGTTACTGTTCAAAAGGTCGGTTTCCAGCTTGCTGATCCTTGCCCGCGCCTGCATCAATTTTACCCTCGCAAAGACCAAACCCACGATTACCCCACAACTACCGGCAAGCAAAAGAACGATAGGGTTGATAATCCAGTCAAAAGTAATTGACATGTTTTCTTGATTAAATTATGGTTCTCGATGACGGAAGATCGGTTTTTCAAAAAGGGATCTTGTTCTGCTTTTCAGGGATATTGGGGGGCGGAGGGGTCAGTAATGAAACAGCTGTCTGACAGCGATCAAATATAGCGACAAATTAATACAAAATCTCCACAAAAAAGGTAATATCTTATTTTTTTATCCGAGGTGCCGGTTAACAATAACCGCAACTTCGCTGATCGGAATTCTCTCCTGTTGCATGCTGTCCCGGTGACGGATCGTCACGGTCCCGTCCTCCTTGGTTTGCTGATCGACCGTCACACAAAAAGGCGTGCCGATCGCGTCCATCCGCCGGTACCGCTTGCCGATCGTATCCTTCTCCTCATAAAAACAGCGGAAATGCGGCTTACAGGTTTCCATGATCCCGCGGGCGATCTCCGGCAACCCGTCCTTTTTCACCAGCGGCAGGACGGCCAGTTTCACAGGAGCCAACCAGGCCGGGAAGCGCAGGACGACGCGGCTGTCTTTTTTCTCCGGCGTGCTGAGGTCCTGCTCGGCAAAAGCCTCGCTGAGCACCATCAGGATCGTACGGTCGAGCCCTATGGAAGTTTCGATTACATATGGGACATAATTCTGATTGATCTCCGGATCGAAATACTGTATCTTCTTTTTGCTGTATTCCTGGTGATTCTTCAGATCGAAATCGGTTCGCGAATGAATGCCCTCCACTTCCTTAAAGCCGATGGGAAATTCATATTCGATATCGCAGGCGGCATCCGCGTAGTGCGCCAGTTTGACGTGGTCATGGAACCGGTATTTGTCGGCAGGGATGCCTAACCCGAGATGCCATTTCATCCGTGCCGCCTTCCAATGCTCATACCATTCCTTCTGTGTGCCGGGGCGGATAAAGAACTGCATTTCCATCTGCTCGAACTCGCGCATCCGGAAAATGAATTGCCGGGCCACGATCTCATTCCGGAAAGCCTTGCCGATCTGCGCGATCCCGAACGGGATCTTCATGCGGCCCGTTTTTTGCACATTCAGGAAATTCACGAAAATCCCCTGCGCCGTTTCGGGACGCAGATAGATCTCGCTCGCCTCTTCTGAAAGACTGCCGAGTTGCGTGGAGAACATGAGATTGAACTGGCGGACATCCGTCCAGTTACAAGTGCCGCTGACACCGCATTTTATTTTGAGGTCTTCGATCAGCCGCTTCAACCCCGGAAAATCGCTTGCCTGCACCAGCCGGTCCAACGCTTGTTGCAACGCTTCCGCCTCTGCCTTCTTCCCCTGTCCCTCCAGCTCCTCGATCCTTC
>DASZYU010000139.1:0-4851 GCA_035545215.1 Puia sp. | reverse complement strand
AGCAACTGGGTCGCTTTCCGGATGCCGGCGGCCAGCCTGTCGATGTCCTGCCGGTTGTTGTAGATGGCCAGGGACGCGCGGACCGTTCCCGGGATGCGGTAGCGGTCCATTACCGGCTGCGCGCAATGGTGACCCGTCCGGACGGCGATGCCCTGTTTGTCCAGTACCTCGCCCATGTCGAAGGGATGGATATCGCCCACCAGGAAAGAGATGACACCCGCCCTGTTGACGGCCGCGGCGTTCCCGATCAGCCGGAGGCCTTCGACGCCCTGCAGCGTCCCGAGCGCATAATTCATGAGACTCATTTCCGCCGCATGGATATTGCGCAAACCGAGGTTCTGCAGATAGTCGATGGCTGCCGCGAGCCCGATCGCGCCCGCCATATCGGGCGTACCCGCTTCGAATTTGTAAGGAAGATCGTTGTAGGTCGTTTTTTCGAAGGTGACCGTCTTGATCATCTCGCCCCCGCCCTGGTAAGGCGGCAGCCGGTTCAGCCACTCTTCTTTTCCGTACAGGATGCCGATACCCGTCGGCCCGTACAGTTTATGACTCGAAAACGCGAGGAAATCGACGTCGAGCGAATGCACGTCGACCTCGAGATGCTGCACCGCCTGCGCGGCGTCCAGCAGGACGGGTATGCCCCGGGCGTGCGCCGCCCGGATGATCTCGCGGACCGGGTTGATGCCCCCCAGAGAGTTCGACACATAATTGAAAGCCACGATCCGGACCCCTTCGAGCAAGCGGTCGAGCCCTTCGAGCATCAGCACCCCGTCTTCGTCGACCGGGATGACCTTCAGCGTGGCGTCGCGGTCTTCGCAGGCCAGCTGCCAGGGGACGATATTGGAGTGGTGCTCGACGGCAGAGACCAGTACGCTGTCGCCGGCGCGGAGGATCCTGCGCGCAAAACCGGACGCGACGAGGTTGATCGCTTCGGTGGTTCCCCGCGTATAAATGATCTCGTGGTTGTGCCGCGCGTTGATGAAGTCGGCCACCTTCTGCCGGGCGGCCTCGTAGGCCTCGGTCGCCTGCTGGCTGAGGTAGTGGACGCCGCGGTGAACGTTGCTGTTGATGGTATGATAGTAGTCGTCCATCGCGCGGAGCACCTGCTCCGGCTTCTGCGTCGTAGCCGCATTGTCGAGATAGACCAGTGGATACCCGTAGACCGTCCGCGACAGGATCGGAAAATCTTTCCGGATGAGCTCGACATCGGGCAGGGGCGGCAATATGGTAGTGCTGTCAGGCATGATCGGCCGGTATGTGGTGTCTGATCAATTGGTTGATATAGGTTTCCACGGCGCCGATCTTCAGCTTCTCCGTGACGTCGAAGGCAAAAGCGTTGATCAGGAGGGCCTTTGCATTCGCTTCGCCGATGCCGCGCGCGCGGAGGTAGAACAGCGCTTCCTCGCTGAATTGCCCGACGGTCGACCCGTGGCTGCATTTTACGTCGTCGGCATAGATCTCGAGTTCGGGTTTGCTGTCGATGGTCGCTTTCTTGCCGATGACCAGGTTGTTATTCTGCTGGAATGCATTGGTCTTTTGCGCATCCTGGTGAACAAAGACCTTTCCGTTGAATACGCCCGTCGACTGTTCGAGCAGCACGCCTTTGTAGAGCTCGTTGCTGAAACAGGACGGTTTTTGGTGATCGACCAGCGTATGGTTGTCCACCAGCTGGTTGCCGGCGGCCAGGTAGAGTCCGTAGAGGTGCGTTTCGGTATGGTCTTCCCCGAGCCGCGCCTGCAGATCGTTCCGCACCAGCTGAGCCCCCGGAAGCGTAAAGGTCCAGCTGTTGTAAAGACTTTGTTTTTTCTGCCGAACGGTGGTATGCTGCACGAGCCTGGCGCCTTCGGACGCCGCCTGAATGGTCACATGATCCAGCCGTGCGTCGCCCGCCGCGACGATCTCCGTCAGCGCGTTGACCCACACCTTCGCCGGACCCGTGGCCGAGAACGTGGATTCGATGACCGACAGCGTGGAATTCGCCCCCGCCATCCACAGGTGACGCGGCTGCACCAGCAGGTTGCGGTCCGTCGCATACAGGTGGACGATATGCAGCGGCCGGTCTCCCGTAAAACCCTTGTCGGTCCGGATAAAAAGGCCGTCGGTGAACAACGCCGCATTCAGGTTGGCAAACTGCTGATTGCCCCATTTGCCCGGCTCGAAAAACACGGCGGACCCGGGATCCTTTAGCGCCTCGCCCACGCTTTGAACGGTAAGGCCTTTGGGCAGCGGGCCGCCTTTGATCTTTCCGTCCCAGCGTCCGTTCACCAGCACGATCTGGTAGCAGTCGAGGTGCGGGATGACGGCTTTTTCCAGCAAGCCGGCGGGCGCCTCGCGAACCGAGTGTTCGAGCGCGTATTCATCTTTGAGAAAGCGTGTGATATTCGTGTATTTCCAATCCTCGTTCCGGATGGAGGGGAAGCCGAGCAGACGAAAGCGCTCGAAAGCGGTCTGCCGGGCCTTGTCCGCGCCGCCCGCGGCGGTCAGCCGGTCAAATTCTTGGACGACCTGTTCGTATAATGGGAAGGCCGATTCTTGCGTGGTGCTCATGAGATCTAAAGTTTGTTGCTTCACCGGGGCGTCCCCGCCCCGTCGTTAGTAACTAAGCGCCGGAAGCCCCTTCGATGGTTGCTTCCTGTTCGCGGGACGCTTCGCGGAGCCAGTCGTAGCCCTTTTCCTCGAGCTCGAGCGCCAGCTCCCTGGTCCCCGATTTGACGATGCGCCCGTCGTAAAGGACATGGACAAAATCCGGGACGATGTATTCGAGCAATCGCTGGTAGTGCGTGATGATGATAAAGGCATTGTCCTTCGAACGCAGCTTGTTGACGCCGGCCGCGACGATCCGCAGCGCATCGATGTCCAGACCCGAATCCGTCTCATCGAGGATGGCGAGCGATGGTTCGAGCATGGCCAGCTGGAAGATCTCGTTCCTTTTCTTTTCGCCGCCGGAAAATCCTTCGTTCAGACTCCGGTTGACCAGCCGTGCGTCGAATTCGACGAGCTTTTGTTTTTCGCGCGACAACTTCAGGAACTCTTTTGCATCCAGCGGCGGCAGGTTCCGGTATGCCCTGATCTCCCCGAGCGCCGTCTTCAGGAAATTGACGTTGGAGACACCGGGTATCTCGATCGGGTATTGAAAAGCCAGGAACAATCCTTCGCGCGCCCTGACCTCGGGATCCATGTCGAGGAGGTCTTTGCCGTGAAACGTGACCTCGCCTTCGGTGACGTGAAAGCTTTCTCTGCCCGCCAGTACGGATGCCAGCGAACTCTTGCCCGATCCGTTCGGGCCCATGATCGCATGGACCTCGCCCGGCCGAACCGTCAGGTCGATGCCTTTGAGTATCTGCTTATCTTCGACTTCAGCGTGTAAATTTTTAATGATCAGCATTTATTTATCATTGTTTAGCCCACGCTCCCTTCGAGCGTGATGGATAATAACTTCTGCGCCTCCACGGCGAATTCCATCGGCAACTGATTGAGCACTTCGCGCGCATACCCGTTGATGATGAGCGCGACGGCTTTTTCCGAATCGATGCCGCGCTGGTTGAGATAGAAGATCTGGTCCTCGCCGATCTTCGAGGTCGTCGCCTCGTGTTCGACGGTGGCGGTATTGTTCTTCGACTCGATGTACGGGAAAGTGTGCGCGCCGCACCGGTCCCCGATCAGCAACGAATCGCACTGCGTGAAATTCCGCGCTTCGTCGGCCCTGGAACCGATCTGTACCAGCCCGCGATAGCTGTTCTGCCCCTGACCGGCCGAAATGCCTTTCGAAATGATGCGGCTGCGCGTATTGCGACCGATGTGATGCATTTTCGTCCCGGTGTCTGCAATCTGTTTGTTACGCGTCACCGCCACCGAATAGAATTCGCCGGTCGAGTTATCGCCCTGCAGGATGACACTGGGATATTTCCAGGTGATGGCCGAGCCGGTCTCCACCTGCGTCCAGGAGATCTTCGCATTGTCGCCTTTGCAGATGCCCCTTTTCGTGACGAAGTTGTAGATGCCGCCGACACCGTCCTTGTCGCCGGGATACCAGTTCTGGACGGTGGAATATTTTATCTCGGCATCCTTCATCGCGATGAGTTCGACCACTGCGGCATGCAGTTGGTTCTCATCGCGCATCGGGGCCGTGCATCCTTCGAGATAGCTGACATAGCTGCCTTCGTCGGCAATGATCAGCGTTCGTTCGAACTGGCCGGTGTTCTCGGTATTGATCCGGAAATAGGTGGACAGTTCCATTGGGCAACGGACGCCTTTCGGAATATAGACGAACGAACCGTCGGAGAAGACCGCGGCATTCAGCGCGGCAAAGATGTTGTCCGAGTGTGGCACGACCGACCCGACGTATTTTTTGACCAGCTCGGGATGTTCCTGCACGGCCTCTCCGAAAGAACAGAAGATGATGCCCAGTTCCCTCAACTTTTCCTTGTACGTGGTAGCGACCGAAATACTGTCGAAGACGGCGTCGACGGCCACTCCGGCCAGCGCTTTCTGCTCGGACAGGGGAATGCCCAGCTTTTCGAACGTGGCCAGCAATTCGGGATCCACCTCGTCGAGACTGTTGTATTTCTTTTTATTCCGCGGCGCCGCGTAGTACGATATCTTTTGAAAATCGATCGCCGGCAGCTTGAAATTCTGCCATTCGGGCAATTTTTGCTTGCGGAAAGCCTGATAGCCTTTCAGCCGCCATTCCAGCAGCCATTCCGGTTCTTTTTTCTTTTCCGAGATATAGCGGATGGTGTCTTCGTTCAGGCCTGCCGGCAGGATATCCATTTCGATATCGGTGACGAACCCAAACTCGTACTCCTTATTTGCTATATTGTCTATTATTTCGTTGTCGTTGGCCATATAATT
>DASZYU010000138.1:0-4856 GCA_035545215.1 Puia sp. | reverse complement strand
GGAGCGACATCGACAACGACGGCTGGCCCGACCTCGTGCTGGCGGGAGAATGGATGCCTTTCACCGTATTCCGGAATGACAAGGGTATCCTGAAGAATATCAGCAGCGGAACGGGCCTCGGTGACCGGACAGGCTGGTGGAACAGCATCGTCGCGGGCGATTTCGACAACGACGGCGACATCGACTATGTCGTCGGTAATCTTGGGCTGAATTCTTTTTACCGCGCCAGCCCGGAACGTCCTGTCAGGGTGTACGGCAAGGATTTCGACGATAACGGTGTTTACGACATGCTGACGTCGCTGTATTTGCCCGATCAGAAGGGGCAGCTACGGGAATTCCCGGCCATGGGTCGTGACGATCTGCTTCGGCAGATGAACTCAATGCGTAAAAAATTCCCTGCCTACCGTGATTATGCCGTCGCCACGATGGACGACGTGCTGACGCCCGGGCAGCGGAAGGGCGCGACCATCCTTTCTGCCAACGAGATGCGCAGCTGTCTGTTCCGCAACGATGGGGGCGGAAAATTTACGATGGTACCGTTACCCATGGAGGCGCAGGTCTCGGCCATCAACGGAATGGTGGCCGGCGATTTCGACGGGGATGGGAACCTCGATATCGTCATCAACGGGAACGACTTTGGGACGGATGTCTCGACGGGCCGGTATGACGCGCTCGATGGTTTGCTGTTGAAGGGAGACGGTCATGGCGGGTTCCTTCCTGCAAGCATCCTGCAGTCCGGGATCTTCATCCCGGGTGATGGCAAGGCGCTGGTGGCCTTAAGAGGGGCCGGGGGCCATTATTTGCTGGCGGCAGGTCAGAACAGGGGCGATCTCAAGCTTTACCGCCGCAGGACGGACGCGCGGCAGGTACCCTTGATGCCATCGGACGCAGGCGCGCTGGTCCGTCTGAGGGACGGGCGGACACGCCGCGAGGAATACTATTATGGTGAATCCTATCTGTCGCAGTCGGCGCGTTTCCTGGACTGGAGCGGCCCCATCGTTTCCGTCGAACTCATCGACGATCGCGGCAAGCGCCGGTTGGTCCGATAATGGCGGGCTTGCTGCTGCCTGCGGCCGCGACCGTGAACCTTTATCGCCGCCCTGTCGGCCCCAAATCATCTTTATCTTTAGGTTATGAGCAATTTTCCACTTTGGCTGGTATACGCCCTGTTGTCCGCCGTGTTTGCGGCGTTCACCGCAGTCTTTGCAAAGCTTGGTCTCAAGGATGTGAATGCGGACCTGGCGACCGCCATCCGGACGGCAGTTATCCTATTGATCACCTGGGGCATCGTCCTATTCAGGGGCAATGCGGCCGGGTTACCGGCATTGACGCGGAACAACTGGGTCTTCCTGATACTGTCTGCCTTCGCAACCGGGTTCTCGTGGCTGTTCTATTACCGCGCTTTGCAGCTGGGCCGTGTGCAGCAGGTGGCGGTCATCGATAAAGGCAGTATCTTCTTTACGATCTTTCTATCGTTTTTCTTTTTGCGCGAACCGCTGACTCCGAAAGTTTTACTGGCTGCCGCGCTGATATTCGCGGGGATGCTCGTCCTGGTCTGGAAATAGGCCCAAAGGGCGGAAATCTCCGGGGCGGCTCTTGGCAAACCGGAATATCTTACTACATTTAAGCCGTGTCATTGGACGGGATACATAACGAAAAACAGGTGCTTCAACTGGTATCCCGCGGGGACAGACCGGCCTTCCAGCAACTATACACCGCCTATTTCGGCCATGTACAGCGGTATATCTTTCTTTTTGAACCGTCGGGCGATAGCCTGGACGAGCTGACGCAGGACGTCTTTATCCGGATCTGGGAGAAAAGGAGCCACCTGGCAACGGTCGATTCCTTCAAAGACTACCTGTTCTTTATCACGCGCAACGTGGTGTTCAATTATTTGCGGAGTCTGAAGATCCGGCAAAAGATGGCGGTGCTGGATGGGTCGCCGGGGACAGGCGTTTATGAGACCGAGAATCAGTTCTTGTTCAAACAATACTACCATATCGTGGTGGAGGCGATGGACAAGCTGCCGGCCGGAAGACGTAAGATCTTAAAGATGAGCATTGATGACGGACTCAGTCTCGATGAGATCGCCGCGCAGTTGAATATCAGCCGCGCGGGTGTCAAAAAGCAGTTGTATGCCGCTACCGCGTTCGTCCGTAAGTACCTTCAGGAACACGGCGAGATCACGGTGCTTCTTTTTGTTTTTCTATCCATTTTTGAGGGTGGTGTGTAGCGCTCGTTTTGACGGTGGGGTCTGGCGCTTCTAATTGATAATCAATAAACTATACATTTTCTGTTGGACAGCCCGGATTTTTTTAAAAAAAATTTCCGCAGCGAGGTATCCCCGCGTTCCCGTAAAGTGTCTTTATAGGATAACAGACCTTGTTTTATGAAGTTACAGGAGGCTCGGCAGTATGTAGCAGATTTTGCGCGCGGGCATTACAACCCCGCAGAACATGCCGCATTTTTGCGATGGGTCACCGATGCGAACACGGCTGAATGGAAGCTGATCGCGGATGAACACGAGGCGCGGTACGAGCAGTGGCTGGTTTTTTCCAAGGCCCCTTCGCCCGAATGGGTAGTGGCAATGGAAAACAGGCTGGACCGGGTGGAGCGGAAAGGGAAAAACGCGCCGGCAATCCGTCTGCCTTTTGGCAGGAGAATCCGGGCCGCGGCAGCGTCGGTACTCGTTCTGGCCGTTGGCGCCGCTGTGTGGTACCATTCATCCGAGAAGTCGTCGAGAACGCAGGAACGTCAGGCGTTGTTGGCCTCGCTGACGCAGACGACGGCCGTGGCGAGGGGTGGCGCCGAGCAGGCGATCACTTTACCGGATGGCAGCAGGGTCTGGTTGAATGCGGCTTCGATGTTGAAGTATCCGGCGAAATTTACCGGGAAAGAGAGGGTGGTTGAATTATCCGGCGAGGCCTATTTCGATGTAACGCGACAGTCCGAAATTCCGTTTCGGGTCCTGTTCAGGGATGCAGAGGTTAAGGTCCTTGGCACACACTTTAATATCATGGCTTACGACAACGAGCCGGTCAGTAAAGCCACTTTGATCGACGGCTCAATAAGCGTCGAAGGCGGGTCACAACGTGTTACGCTCCATCCTGGAGAGCAGGGAGAAATACCGTATCCATCCCCGGGAGCCATAGGGCCCATCAGGGTCATCCCGGGGATCGATCCCACTGCTGTCCTCGCATGGAGAGATGGGGGTCTTAATTTCAGTGAAATGCCCCTTCACGCCGTGTTCCGCACACTCGAGAGAGTATTCGATGTCGATATACAGTTGGCGAAGGATGTGCGCGACCCGTTGATCAACGCAGCGTTCTCGCGAAGCGATGGGCTTGCATATATATTACACCAATTGGAGATAAGAGAACATCTACACATAGTAAACAATGGAAAAAAAGTGACAGTCACACTTGCTACATAATTGTCCATAACCATTGAACCGAGTCCGCCAGTTACAGCCGCGGTCATGGGTAAATAGAAAAATAAGTATTTATTTTATGTTTATTCGTGATTTGTAGGCTGTAACTTTATTTATTAAACCATCCCGGTTCAATGAGGTCCAGCAAACTGACTGTAGTCCTATTAATTGCCTGCTTGCTGAAATGTCAGCTATCCTATTCTCAAACGAACTCTCTTGTCACCCTGAACGAGAAGGACGTGTCTTTGCAAAAGGTCCTCGATGATATCCACACGCAGACGGGCTATGCATATTTCGGTGAGGGCGAATGGCCGAAGATCGCGCACAAGGTCAGCTTGTCGGTGACGAGTGCTTCTATCCGGCGCGTGCTGGATATTTGTTTCGTCGACCAGCCGGTGAACTATGAGCTGGATGAGAAACAACACTTCATTTTTGTGCGGCTGCGGCCGAAGGAAGAAAGGCGCGTCCATGGCTGGGTCCTGGACGAAAACAGGGACCCGATAGGCGGCGCCTACGTCATCGCGCGCAACGACGCGTCCGCGAACAGCAACGAAAACGGCGAATTTGTTCTGCAGTCGCATTACGCCGACTCGCGGCTGTTGATCAGCAGTATCGGATATGACTCGTAGGAAATGCCAATGCCTCCGGCTGGGAAAGACCTTACGATCATCCTGCGGTCGCGACCCAGGGCGCTGATCGAAGCGGTCGTTGTTCATACGGGGTACCAGGACGTGAAGCGGAAGTCATCGACGGGTTCTTTTGACGAGGTGAACACCGATCTGCTGAGCCGAAGGGTTTCGACCAATATCCTCGACCGAATCGACGGAGTGACCAGCGGCGTGCTGTTCAATAAAAACGTCGTTCCTGCCGTCAATCAATCGGCCATCACCATCCGCGGCAGGAGCACGATCTATGCCAATCCCAATCCCCTTATCGTCGTCGATAATTTTCCCTACCCGGGCGATATCAACAACATCAATCCGGAGGATGTGGAAAGCATCACCGTACTGAAGGATGCCGCCGCCGCAGCCATCTGGGGCGCTTTTTCGGGTAACGGCGTGATCGTGATCACGACCAAAAAAGGCAAGGTGAGCGAACAGCCACGCTTCAGCTTTACGTCGAGCCTCACTGCCGGCGCCAGGCCAGACCTGTATTATCAGAAGATACTGTCCCCGGCAGATTATATCGATATCGAGAATTACCTGTGGAACAATCACTTTTATGACAATTTGCTACTCAGCCCGCAATATCCCGCGTTGTCTCCGGCCGTGGAAATCTTTGCGGCTTCTCGGAACCATCTCATCTCATCAAGCGATTCAACTGCCCAGATCGATGCATTGAAAAACGTGGATACTCGCCGAGATCTCGGCAAATATTTTTACCGGCCGAGTTTGAATACCCAGTACACATTAAACGTAACCGGCGG
>DASZYU010000137.1:0-23152 GCA_035545215.1 Puia sp. | reverse complement strand
TCATTGCGTAGTGAACAAAATAAAATCACAATAGGATCGTTTTCCGGTATCTTTGCGCGAACCTCAAAATATCGCGAACCTAAAACTTGCGTCAGTAAAGGAAAACTATGGGTAATCATGTGATGAAGGGTCCTGTCAAAGCCCTGAAAAAGGCCTGTTTGGCAGGCGTCTGCGGATTGATTGTTTTTAGTGCATGCAGTAATGGCCGGTCCGGGTCGGAAAAAAAATCGGACACCGGGTCTGGTACAGCGGGCAAAACGGATACGGTCGTGGCCCCCGGACAAACCGCCGCTCCACTCGCTCCCCTCGATACGGCGCTTTATAACAAGTTGATCGTGCATCTGGCCAATGGGGACTCTTCGGGTCGTTGGCCGGTGAAGACCGCTTATCCGGCCGCAGGCGCCCTGCTCCCGTTCAACCGCGTCGTCGCCTACTATGGTAACCTGTATTCGAAAAAGATGGGCGTGCTGGGTGAGTTTCCCCCCAATGAAATGTTGCAAAAACTGAAGGCCGAATGCAAAAAATGGCAGGAAGCCGACCCTACGATCCCGGTGCTTCCTGCGCTGCACTATATCGCCGTGACCGCCCAGGGGTATCCCGGCAAGGACGGCAAGTACCGCGCGCGGATGCCGTCGAAACATATCGATTCGATCCTGCACATGGCAGCGCGGATCAACGGCATCGTCTTCCTTGACATCCAGGTCGGTTTCAGCAATGTTCAGGCGGAGGTCCCGCTACTCGAGAAATACCTGAAAATGCCAAATGTGCACCTGGGTATCGACCCCGAATTCGCAATGTCGAAATCGGGTAAGAAGCCGGGGACGGTCATCGGCACGCTGGATGCGGCGGATGCCAACTGGTGCGTGAACTACCTCACCAAACTCGTTAAAGAGAATAATCTTCCTCCCAAAATCCTGGTCTTTCACCGCTTTACCAAAAACATGCTGACCGATGCCAGGAAGATCCATCCGACGCCGCAGGTTCAGTTCGTACTGGATATGGATGGTTGGGGGCCGGTCAGTCTCAAGACTGATAGCTATAAGAGTTATGTGGCCGATTTTCCCGTCGAGTTCACCGGCTTCAAGCTGTTTTACAAAAACGACACGAGGACGCCGCGCGGAGTCAAACTGAGCGAGACGCAGATGATGACGCCCAGACAGGTGCTGGCGCAAAAGCCAAGCCCGATCTACATACAGTACCAATAGGCCAGGCCGGCGTGTGACAACCATTGCCCGCGGAGTCTATGCGACTGTCCGGTCGGGCAGTGTGCATCACCGGAACGGTGCTTGCGGTTCGACGATTTTCGTTAAGGCAGCCGGTCGCCCTGCGAGCCGCGTCCCCTGTTCCTGTCAAAATATCCATCGATCGAGAGCGGGCCGCTGCCTTCGACCAGGAAGAAGATCACCAGCAGGAGACAAAGAATGGCCAGGCCGAGTTCGGATTCGGGCGCGAACCCTCCTTTTTGGGAATTGATGAAGATGATAGCGCCGACGAGGATGGGCAGCTGCAGCAGACACATCAGTCGTGTCCAAAGCCCGATGAGTATCATAAAGCCCCCGAGCAGATTGGCCCATGTGATGATCAGCGGTAACCAGTGCGTTGCGTTATCTGTCAAAGGAACGCTCCCGTATAATAACCGATCGAGCAGGGTAGCGTCCCGCATGAAATTGATACCTTTTGCCATCAGGAAAAGCCCCAAGCCGATCCGGAAGATGACCAGCCAGCGCGGATGATGAGCCGCACTCCAATTTCGTATCTGTTGCAGCGTTGTCATAACTAATACCTTTAAGAATAGGTCCTATTCTAGCCGTTGCAATTGGCGTGCCTGCGCTAAAGCTTTTTAATCAGGTACTTGGGGGCTTCGACAAAGCCCTGCCGGAGATAGAAAGCGTGGGCGCGTGTGCGACGTGCATCGCAATGTGCTACGATCCGGTCGCAACCTCGTTCCCTGGCGACCCGGGTGACGGTTTCTTCCAGGTGGCGGCCGATGCCCGCGCTTCGCATCGTTTCATCCACGACAAGGTAACTAATGTGCGCGAAATCTTTCCCGGCGCCGATCATCGGTATGAAATGCAACGATACGAAACCCGTGACGGGCGGATCGTCCCAAACGAGCAACACTTCGGCGGGATCTTTCACCATCCGGCCGAGCATTTCCCCGATAAAACGACCGGTGCCGGGATAGCCCAGTTGGGCAAGAAGACGGCTGATGGCGGGGCCGTCGGATTCCGTTGCATTGCGGACAGGCATGTCGGTCATTTGGGTCCCAGCCAGCTTTTCCTGAACTGAAGGACAGCGGGTGTGACGGGCCGTCCTGCCTGTTCAAAGGTGATCACCGAAACGGCAGGGTTCCCGGTAGGCCGGATCGTCGCTTGTTTCTCCGCTGTCCGGTGGAGAAAGCGGATGCCGACCGCGACGCCTGGGCGCAAATGCGACAGGATATTGTTCAGATCGGCGAGCGAGCGCACATCCTGGTTATCGATGGCGAGGATCTTGTCGTCCACGTCCAGACCCGCTTCGTACAAAGGGGTCCCGCGCAGCGTATTGGCTCCGATGACGAGGCCCTCTTTTTCGGTGAAGGACCGGGTGCTGCCGATCCATGCCTTTCCTTCTTCTACGGGCCGCAGCAGGAAGCCTGCCGGTGCAAGCAGCGTATTGTAGTCGATCGCCTCGTGGCCGTTGACATAACGGGCGAACCAGGCATCCGCGAATTTTTTGTCCCCGGTGAATGAACCCAGTACATCCTGCAGACCGGCTACATTGTACGGGATCTCGGGTTTTCCGAATTTCTTCCAAACGGCCGTCATATATCCATCCAGCGATTTACCGAAACGGCTGCGCAGTTCGAGGTCCAGCGCCAGCGCCAGGGCGCCGCCGTAGGGATAATAGCTGGTGAAGATATTGGGGAAATTGGTCTTGTCGACCGCTACTCCCGCATCGGTGAAGACCGCCTCTTCGCTGGCCTGTACGGGTGAGTAAAGGGTGGCGCCCGGCGTCACGGCCTTGGCGTTGATGAGGCCTCCGAGCGTGCGTTTGACATAGTCGGTGTCCTTGCCGAAGCCGGCACGCTCCACCATGAGCCCGCCGTAGTATTGGGTAAAGCCCTCCGCAAACCACAACTCGTAGCTCATATCGCTTTTTTCAAAGTTGAACGGCTCCAGTGTCCGCGGGCGGATGCGTTTGACATTCCAGCAGTGAAAGAATTCGTGCGCGAATACGTCCAGCAGGCGGTCGTCGCCGTGAAAAGCGACCGGTATGCTGATCATCGTGGAATTACGGTGTTCCATGCCGTCGCCATGGACGTAGGGGTTGATGCTGGCCAGGAAGGTATAGGTACCATAGTCATAAGCGGGGGTTTCGCCGAATACTTCCTGTTCCTGGTGAACGATCTTTTGCACTTTTTCGCTGAAGGAGGTGAAGACGGAATCGTCGCCGGCGCCGTCGAGCGCGATCCGAAACGCGTAGGTCTTGCCGTCGGGGTTGCGTACCTGCCAGCTCCGGTACCGCAGAGGCCCGATCTTCGTCGGGCAATCCATGAAGTACTGGAAATTGCGGGCGGAGAACGTCAGCGAGTCGCCTGTCGGTTGCAGTTGGGTGGCTACCGTCCAGTGCCATTCGCGCGGGACGTCGAAATGGATCGTGATTGGAACGTTATCCACTCCTTTCATCCAAAGGAAGGCGCCTGGCATATTAATGTGTACGCCATCCGGATCGAGGCCGACATAGGTACCGTCGGCATAATTGCCGTACAGCGTATACTGCACCCGGATATACCCGCCATGGCGGGGAACTTCCCATACGTCGCCGTCGGTGCGGTTGATGGCCAGCGGCTTGCCGGATTGGTCGAAAGCCTTCAGGTCATAGACGTTCTTGCCGAACTCATGCGTAGCGTATCGTCCGGGCGAGGAGCGGCTCATGCGGAATACAGCGGCGCGGTTGGAGATATCGCTCACGACGAGCTCGATCCGGGCTTCGTGGTGGGCAAGGTTGGGAAACGAAACAATGTAACTGATGCGCTGGGCGAAGAGGACCTGCGATCCGCAGAGAAGGACCAGCAGGGGTAACAGCCGGATGAAGTACATACAATCTATTAATAATAAGTCGAATGTAATGAATTTTTTCCTATATTGATGTCACAAGTAGTTAACCCCCTTTATTCACAAACAACCAACCTATCAATTATGAAAAGAGTATTTACACTCTCCCTGGCCGCCGTTTTGGCCTTCTCCACTTGTTTTGCCACCTCCGTAGTCGCTTCATCGCACGCAACAACTGCAGAGCCCCCATCCGTGACCGCCACCGCTTCGGTTACTCCCGGCACCGAGTCCGTCGCTCCCGCACCTGCGGCAGCACCGCTGAAAGCCTCCGACATCCGTCTACCGGTGGGCAATACTGGCCAGACGATCAACCTGCAGGAATTGTCGACGATGAAAGTCGCCGATTATGAAAAGATGACGGGCAAGAAGATGGGTTTTTTCCATCGCCTGGAGTTCAAACTGGCGCAAAAGAAGTTACGCAGTTCGATCAATGAGGATGGAACGGTGAACAATAAGCGCCTTGAAAAGATGGCGCGGTATTATGATGGCGACACCGGTTTCCATGCAGGCGGTTTTTTCCTCGGTTTCCTGCTTGGCCTCATCGGCGTACTGATCGCCTATCTGATCAATGATGAAAAGAAATCCAATCGAGTGAAGTGGGCATGGATCGGCTGGGGCGTTTGGGTTGTGATCCTGATCCTGGTGCTCGTTGCGTAAATCGGATGAAAGACATTGCGCCGCGGCCGTCGGCCGCGGCGCTTATTTTTTAACATGCATCACCAGGAAGTAGCCGATGATGCAAAGCGCCAGGACGAGCAAGATAGCCAGGTAGGTCCATGGATCGTCTTTGAGACGACGACGCAAACGCCTGTTCTTCTTTTTGTCGAGACTTTTCAACATAGCCGCATTGAGGTCGTCGACAAACGCCTTCATATCCGCTTTATTTTTCAGCTGCTGAAGCCCCTCCACCGCGTCGTTCAGAAAGGCATTGTCGGCCATCGAGCGTTCCAGTTCATGAAGGGCCTCGCCCGACAGTTTGCCGCTGAGGTAGTCCATCAACAGCTGATTGTCGAAGTCCTTGTTGCTATTGGATAATATGTTCAGCCAGTCCTTGTTCATTTCGATCTGCTTTGGGATCCTTCCCGGGCCTTTTTTTCGATCAGGAGACGGAGGTTTCGTTTACCGTTCTGGATATAGCTTTTCACCTGCATGAGCGTGTAGCCGGTCGAGGTCGCTATTTCCTGGTAAGATCGTTTGTCCAGGTAGAACAAAGTTACACAGAGTTTTTGCTCTTTCACCAGTTGTTCCAGCGCCTCGCTCATCCATTCCAGCAACCGTTCTTTTTCCCAATGCCTGCTATCCCCGCCTTCCTCGTCCCAGGCCGCCAGCAGGGAGTCCGTCAAACCCGTCTTGTGGCCATGGCGGTCACGCAGTTTCATCAGACAATGGTTCCGGGCGATGGTATAGATCCAGGATTTGAAATAATCCACCTTGTACTTGGGCAGTTCGGTGATCACTTTGATGAAAATGTGCTGAACGCAATCGCGGGCCTCTTCTTCCTCCTTGAGGTATTTCATGCATACCCCGAAAAGCAGCAGCGTATAACGTTGAAGCAGTATCCCAAGCCATTCGTTATTGCCGTCTTCGTAGTATCGCGCCAATAATTCCTGGTCGGTCATATGGTGGAAAGGGTCTTTCATGTACGGCAACAAAGATAGGACGTGCGGGCATCCTGTCCTAAGATGCGGAAACGCCGAAATTTCATAGATAATGGTTAATTTTCCGCATGATCAGAGTAATTTGCTGCGTCCCTGTCAGTCCTCTCCGGGCCGAGTCTTCGCACCGGTCTGAAATGGTTAGCCAGCTGATCTTCGGCGAGTGTTGCGAGGTATTGGAGCAGACAAGGGACCAATGGAGCCGTATACGGGTCAATTATGATGGATACGAAGGATGGTGCACTTCTTCACACCTCACTGAAATCGACGAAAAGGAATTTACCGCGACGAAAACGCCGCTGACGGCGGAATGGGTCGCGTCGCTGGAGTACAACGGTCATCCGATGATGGTACCGATGGGCAGTCATCTGACGGCTATGAAGAACGGGCGGGCGCGGTGGCGGAACAACCAGGTCCATTTCAACGGTAAGGCGTGGGAACCGGGCGATGCGTCTGCGGATGCGAAAGCCGTTCGGGCGCTCACGTTGAAATTCCTGAATATCCCGTATTTGTGGGGCGGGAAGTCCGTTTTCGGCCTGGATTGCAGCGGTTTTGCCCAAACCGTATTCAAGTTCCTGGGTGTAGCGCTGCTGCGCGACGCGCATCAGCAGGCGACGCAGGGAGAGCCGATCGGTTTCCTCGAGGAGACGAGGCCCGGTGACCTGGCATTCTTCGATAACGAGGAAGGGCGGATCACGCATGTCGGCATCCTGTTGCATCCCAACGAGATCATCCACGCCTCGGGAAAGGTGAGGGTCGACAAGATCGACAACATGGGCATCGTGCAATCGGAGACACATCAGCGAACACATCGCCTGCGGCTGATCAGGAGGGTCCTGGTGGAAGGGTAGGCAGTCCTGTTATTTATCGAAGAACAACACTTTGCCGGCGATGAGGAGCAACGCTACGGCGAAGATCTTTTTTAAGGTGGCCTCCGAAACGCTGACTGAGATCTTGCTGCCGAGCCAGCCCCCGACGAGGAAACCCACAAACAGGAGCAGGACGACGTTCACGTCGATGTATCCCTTCTTATAATAGTTGATAACGGCGAAGATGCCAGCAGGCAGGAGCAGGATGCCAAGCGACGTACCTTGCGCCTGGTGCTGGCTAAAGCCGAGGAGAAAGACAAGGGCGGGAACGATGATCACACCGCCGCCGAGACCTACGAGCCCGCTCAGTATCCCGGCCAGGAGTCCCACGATCACCAGCAAGACGATGGTTGGTGCAGACATACGCGATGGTTATTTTTTTCGGAACGTATCGTCGTAGAGCCGGATCGCGTCCTCGATCACCTTGAGCGCGGTGGTCTTATCTCCGAATTCTTCCACGACCACCGTTTTGTTCTCCAGTTTCTTGTATTCTTCGAAGAAATGACGCAGCTCTTCGAAAAAATGCCGGGGAAGCTCCTCGAGGTTGTTGTAGTGGTTGACGCTAGGGTCATTGGCAGCGACCGCGATGATCTTGTCGTCGGCATCGCCGCTGTCCACCATTTGCATCACGCCCATCACCTTCGCCTGCATCAGACAGAGCGCCTGTACCGGGAGCGAGGTAATGACCAGGATGTCCAGCGGGTCTTTGTCATCTCCGTAGGTTTGCGGGATGAAACCATAGTTCACGGGGTAGTAAAACGAGGAATAGATGACTCGGTCCAGTTTGAGCAGCCCGCTATCCTTATCGATCTCGTATTTGGCACGGGAACCCTGCGGGATCTCGATGATCGCGTTGACGACCCGCGGGGCGCCATTCCCGACCGGCACGCCATGCCAGGGGTGAGAAACTGTCATCATAAACTCCGGTGATTAAGATGAAGCAAACCTACAGCATCCGGTGGGAGGAAAAAAATTTGCTTTTGCAGACCGGGCACTTAACTTTGTAGCGGGTGATGGTGTTCCACCTGAATAACAACCGCCGGTCACGGCTGATGACGCCTACAGGATCCCAGCACAGCATTATGAAACCATTACCGTTATTACTCATCGGGGCGGGCGGAGCGATCGGCAGCATGTGCCGGTACCTCATGACCATCTTCGTCACCAGGTTTGTCACCATTCCTTTCCCCATGGGTACTTTCCTCGTTAATGTCTCGGGTTGTTTCCTCATCGGGCTATTGTACGGCATTGCCGCCCGGTATGCCTGGCTGAACCTGGAGTGGCGTTTGTTCCTGATCACGGGGATATGCGGCGGATATACGACCTTTTCCAGCTTCTCTTATGAAAGTATCAGCCTTATCCGCCAGGGTGATTACGGCTATTTCTTCACGTATGTCATCGGCAGCGTTTTGCTCGGCCTGCTGGCGACGGTAGGGGGCATATCCCTGGTAAAATAGCCTTCCGCTTTCCTACGGGGCTGCGCCTGGTGCATCGCAGGCTACCGTCAGCGATGGTGGTACAATATCTCTTCCAGGTCGACGAACCAATCTCCCCTCACGCGGATAATGCGAATGGTGGTCGTGTCTCTCTTATACGAATTGAAGTAGGTGAAATCGGTGACCGAGTCGTTCAGCGCATGGATATCCACGGGCATGATGGACGCATTGCGGTATTTCTGTTGCTCGTCGGCGCTCAGGCGGTCATAATCCTTTTTCCATTTCGCCAGCATCATCTTGTTCGTCGTGTCGGCGTACAGATAGAAACTCGCTTTTTCGTAGTTGCCGTCCAGCGATGCCCGGATGAATTCCCGGCCGGCGTCTTCGGCGTCTTCGGCTTTTTTGAAGGAATGTGCATTGTTACAGGCTGCCAGTGCGAGGATGCCTATGGAGAGGATGGCTATTCTGGTCATGTGGCAAAAATAGCCCGTTTTGTGGAATTTGGTGGAACTGACATCTCAGGATGACGATGAAAAGAAAAAAGATCCATTATGTACCGGGCTGATCAGTATCGTGGGGTTGCCGGCCTCCATCTGCCGCCGCCGCCCACGCGATGGTAGCCGTTCGGGGACCGGGCCGATGGGGAGTGGCGCGAGTTGAAGTTCTACCTGCGATATAATCCATGTTTCGTTTCGGTTTTTCTCCTGTTGACCGTCGTGCCGGGAATAATCGGCATGGCCCGCCGGTATCGCGCCACCTGTCCGCAGCCTGCGATCCGTTCCTGACAAGAAAAAGCCTGCTCGGCGGAAGCGGGCTTTCGTTATTTATTTTCACCCTGTTGTTCGTTCTTGTCTCTTTCGTAGGCTTTGATGATCGCTTTGACCAGGCGGTGCCGGACGACGTCTTCCTCGTCGAGTTCGATATGGGCGATGCCGTCGATATTCTGGAGGATATAGAGCGCTTTGGCGAGCCCGCTCTTCTGATTTTTGGGCAGGTCGATCTGTGTCAAGTCGCCGGTGATGATCGCCTTGGCGTTGGCGCCGATGCGTGTCAGGAACATCTTCAGCTGCAGGTCTGTGGCATTTTGCGCCTCATCCAGGATGATGAACGCATTGTCGAGAGTGCGGCCGCGCATATATGCGAGCGGGGCGATCTCGATCGTACGGGTACTCATATAGTACCCGAGTTTGTCGGCCGGGATCATATCGTCGAGGGCGTCATACAGCGGACGCAGGTAGGGATCGATCTTTTCTTTGAGATCGCCGGGTAGGAAACCCAGGCTTTCGCCGGCTTCGACGGCCGGACGGGTGAGGATGATCTTTTTGACCATCTTGTTCTTGAGCGCCCTGACGGCCAGCGCCACGGCGGTGTAGGTCTTACCCGTGCCAGCCGGTCCGATGGCAAAGACGATGTCGTTTTTTTCGGCGGCTCCGACCATGCGTTTCTGGTTGACGGTACGGGCCCTTACCGTCTTGCCGTTCGGGCCGAATACCAGGATATCGTTCGGGTGCCGGTCGACAAAATGGTCCACCGTCTCGGCGTCATCCCCGCCCAGTATCTGCTCGAAGTAGTTCTCGCTGACGTGACCGTTTCGCTCCAGGTATTGCACCAACAAATCGATTTTTTCTTTGGCCGTCTCCACTTGTTCGGGTGAACCGCTCAGCTTAATCTGGGTACCGCGGGACAGGATCTTCAACAAGGGAAACTTTTTCTTCAGAATGTCCAACTTACCGTTATTTACACCGAAAAATTCAATGGGGTTAACGGTTTCCAGGTTGATAATAGTCTCAGTCAAATTCTGTGCTTTTTAGCGTTGTGAGATCGGATTACTTTTCCGCCGGCGTTGGGCCGGTGGAGGTCGTCTTCCAGCGGCTTTCCGGTCTTTCAGGGTACTGCCCGATTAATTTTATGGATCATTGCTGTCTTTTCAAATATAGACCGGAGCAACCTTAATTTTCTACAATTCTTATCAACAGCATGTGAATATACTACCAAATGTATGCCGGCCCCCTGTCCTTCGCACCCGAACCCGCTCCGTTCGCCTTCGATATTTTAACAACGTTGTTACGAGTTTGTTCGTATACAACGATTGTACCTTTCCTGTAAAAGGCGGTGGATTGGGCCCATCCGCGCTTCAGCACATGCGCTGCGGCAGTTTGCGTCAACCGGGTCGAAAAGCAGCTGTATGCGGGTTGCGAGGGTTTGCGTCAACCGGGTCGAAAAGCGGCTGTATGCCGGTCGCGAGGGTTTGCGGAAGGTGAAAAAGAAAGGATGGCCGGAACACGGGGTTCCGTTGCAGGAGGAATCGCCGCCAGGAGAACGCACTGGGCCGGCATCGTAGTTTGCCTTGAATTCAGCGAGTCAAACGGGGACAGTTCGGTGCGGATAGCGAATGGGGAAGCAGACCGTTTTTTATTTTACGATCCCGGCAGCGCTTAGCTCTTCTTCGATCAGCGTATGAAAAACCGCTTCATTCTCCCATATCCAGGCAGGAAGTTGTTGTTTGATGATCTTCCAGACGCCGTCTTCGCGTTGCATTCTCAACACGATCCGGTTCCCGCGGTCATCACTCACATCTACAGTGAAAAGTCCTTCCTGCAGTCCGTTCGACTTGCGGAAGTTGAATTCTCTCAATCGGCCGTCGGCCTTTACCAATTTGGTGAATTGGATGTTCCGGATGAATTGTATTTGCATAAGGTTCCCTTTGAAATATTGGTTAACAATTCTTGTGCTGAGGTTAATACCGGCTTCTTAAAGGATTGTGAATTTTTGTACGGAGGGCTTCGGTAGTAATTACGACGTGTGTTTACAAAAATAGCGAAAATTGCTGCCCCCGGAAGATGAATTTGCAATTATTTGTCCCCATTTTTGCCAGTGATGGATGCAACGATCATCATTGGAGCCGGGGCCGCAGGATTAATGGCGGCCCGCCGTCTGTCGGCTGCAGGCCAGGCGGTCATTCTCCTGGAAGCGCGGGCATCGGCCGGCGGAAGGATCTTCACGCTGTCAAGGGGCGGGGACCTTTCCGTCGTGGCCGAAGGCGGGGCCGAGTTCATCCATGGGGAACTGCCGATCAGTCTGCGCCTTGCGAGGGAAGCCGGCGTCACGCTGCAGCCCGTTGACAGTCAGATGGTCCAAATGCGCCAGGGGAAGGAGCCGGATAGTGACCAACGCGAGGCGGGGGATTGGGGCCGGTTGATGGAACGCATGGCAGATCCTGGTAAGGACCGGCCGTTTGCCGACTTCCTGGCGGAGACCTTTCCGGGTGAAAGGTATCGAAACCTGAGGGATGCTGCCGGGAGAACGGCCGAGGGTTACGATCTGGCCGATCTCCAGCGGGTGAGCACTCATTCGCTGTACCGGGAGTGGTCCGGGGAGTCGGAAGACGAAGAAGAGTACCGGCTGGCAGGCGGATACCGGGAATTGACGGGCTACCTGGCCGATGTTTGCCGCAAACAGGGGTGCCGGTTTCATTTTTCGACGATTGTGACCGAGGTGATCTGGCGCCGGGGCCGGGTGGAGGTCCGCACGGCGGGTGGAGCGGTGTTCTCCGGCAGGCGGCTCGTGACAACCGCATCGCTTGGCGTCCTGAAGTCCGGCGGCATCCGGTTCACTCCCGACCTTACCCGCCAGCAGGAGGCCATCGGCCGGCTGGGTTTTGGTTCTGTCATCAAGGTATTGCTGGAGTTCAAAAAACCTTTCTGGCGCGACAGGAAAACGAAGGGGCGAACGCTTTTCATCCTCAGCGATGAGCCGGTGCCCACCTGGTGGACGCAGACAGCGGACGATTGTCCGCTGATCACAGGCTGGATCGCCGGTCAAGCCTTGCGGGATTTTCGCGAATGCTCCCGCGAGGGGCGCCGGCAGGCGTGCTTCGATAGCCTGGCCCACCTCTTTAAGCGCGATCCCTCGTGGCTGCGTCAGGAGTTGGTACACTCGGTCCTGTTCGATTGGGAGCACGCGCCTTACATCCGGGGTGGATACAGTTTCGAAACGGTGGGAGGTGAAGCGGACAGGGCAATATTGGCGGACCCGGTGGAAGACACGCTCTTTTTCGCCGGCGAAGCGCTCTACGACGGCCCTGTACCCGGAACGGTGGAGGCAGCTTTCAGCAGCGGAAATTCTGTCGCCGCCAGGATCAGCGGCTAGGCGTATTCGTCGCGCAACGAAGCGACCTCTTCGAGCGAGGCCAGCAGCGTTTCCTGCTGACGGGTCAGCAGCTCGCCTATATATGCCGGAAGATCGTGTGTCAGCGCCATGCGGTAGGCCCGCTGGATCGCTTCCTCGCCGGCGATACAGTTCGACAGAATGGTGTGCCTGTTGTGTCCGGTGAAGATAGATTTTACGTCCATCCAGGCCCGATAGATCTTTCCGGACGTGGTAGTACCCTGCTCTATCTCGGCCCCGAGCGCCTGAACTTCGGTCGCCAGCGCGATCTTCATCCGGTGGCCCTCGGCAACCATCGAAGCGTACAATATCTTGAGATCGGTGTCTTCCATCCTGGTTTGCCGGATCGCTTTCTCATAGGCGACGATCCTGTCATTATTGATCTGCACGAGATCATTCAGCACTTCGATCGTTTCCTTAAAATCTTGCATAAAAAAGGTTTAATGATTTATTCATGGCAAAATCGTGCCAGATTGCGGGACACCCCAGGGGGGTGTTTCGGGAAAAATCTTCCTCACCCTACAGGGTTGGCGAGACGAAGAGAAGACCTTGCTATAACTCGACAGCCGGTTCGACGTGCCCGCCGGCGCCGTGCTCGTAGCGGCGAAGCCGGTCGCGAAGGGCCCGGTTCTCATCGAGCAGCCGCTGCATACGTTGAAGAACATGCGACAAGGCTTCGATGCCTTCTGAGTTGATCGCGAGTTCGTAATGCCAGCGGGCGAATTTTTCGACGACCGGCAGTTCCCCAACAGATAGAAAGAACGATCCGTCCATCACCGTCATGCCGATGAGACCAGCGTCGTGCAGGTGCTGGATGAAAGACAATTCGACGTGATGGAAGGTGCAGAATTCGCGCGCGGGAATGAGTTCATCGGGTGCCATACAATGAATTTAATGTTTTAAGGCGGCCAACTGCCGGAACAGATCTTTTTCCTTTTCGGTCAGCCCCGAAGGGAGTTTAAGTTCGAGGGTCACGTAGAGGTCGCCATAGGTCCCCTCGTGTTTGTAGACCGGGAATCCCTTGCCTTTCAGTCGCATTTGGGTCCCAGTCTGCGTTTCGGGTTTGACCTTCAGCTTGACCTTTCCGGTAAGCGTATCGACGGTGATCTCGCCGCCAAGGACGGCGGTATAGAGGTCGAGCGGCACCTTCATGTGAAGGTCGTTCGCTTCGCGGGTCCAGCGGGGATCTTCCGCGATCGAAAAAGTGATGTACAGATCGCCGTCGGGGCCGCCATTTGTACCCGGTCCGCCGTGCCCCCTGAGCCTGATCACCTGACCGTTCTCCACGCCGGCTGGAATAGTGATCCGGATGTTCTTACCGTTGATGGTGAGCACGCGCTGGTGCGTGGTGGCTGCATCGGCCAGGCTGATCTCCAGCTCGGCCTGGTAGTCCTGTCCCCGGAACCCTCCGCGGGCGCCCCCACCGCGGGGACTGCCTCCGCCGCCCGAAGCGCGGCCGAACAGCGATTCGAAGAAGTCGGAGAACCCGCCCTCGCCGGTATGGAAGTCTCCGCCGAATCCGCCCTGGAAACCTTCACCGAACCCTTCGAAGCCTCTCGCGCCTGCTGCGCGTCCACGCGCACCGGCCGATTGCTGCGCTTTCTCGAACGCTTCGGCATGGGCCCAGTCCTTGCCGTATTGATCGTATTTTTTCCTCTTCTCGGGATCGCTCAACACTTCATTTGCCTCGTTGATCTGCTGGAACTTTTTATTGGCCTCCTTGTCGTCCGGATTGAGGTCGGGATGATGTTTCCTGGCGAGTTTGCGGTAGGCTTTCTTGATCTCTTCTTCCGACGCGTCCTTGCCGACCCCCAAAACCTTATAGTAGTCTATGAAATCCATTTCAACGCCTTTTTTACAAAGTTATGCAGTAGATGGTAACGGTACTGCGCTGGCACAGTTTTTTTACGGGTGGCCGAAAAACGGTCATGAAACAAACGCGAAGCCTCGTTTTCGCAGCAGCGTTGCTTGCGACGCTGGCTTTCGCCGAATGCGGCGGCAGGGGCCGGAATGGCAATGGGTCTTCCACTGATACGACACCGACGGTATCGGCGCCGGATAACAACAGCGCCAACAACCCTTCGCTAGCAGACACGAATTACGAGAAGAACAGGACCAGGCCGATCACGGATACCATGAAAGTACGGGATACGCCGTCCAGGAAAAAATAGCGCGTGTCCCCCAGGGGCGTGGCGTCGCTGCCGGCTACAAATCCTTGCTGATGGTAAAATAGAAACGGCTGCCATGACCCGGCTGGGAATCCGCCCAAATGCGGCCGCCATGCAACGCGGCGATCTTTTTGCAATGCGCGAGGCCGATGCCCGAACCTTCGTATTGGTCCCTCGTATGCAAGCGCTGAAAGATGATGAATATCCGGTCGAGAAAATGTTTTTCGATGCCGATGCCATTGTCTTTGACGACGAACCGCCAGTGTCCGTCGAGGGACACGGCTGACACGGAGATCTCGGGGCAACGGCCGGGCTGCCGGAATTTGACGGCGTTGGTGACCAGGTTCTGGAGGAGCAGCTTCAACTCGGTGGGGTAGGCCCTCAGCGACGGCAGCGGGTCGGAATGGATGCGGGCTCCGCTCTCGCGGATCGTTTCGCCGATGTCCGTCAGCACTTCTTCCAGCAATACATTGCAGTCGACAGGAAGCGCCTCCTTCTCGCGGCCGATGCGCGAATAATCGAGCAGGTCTTTAATGAGCGTCCTCATCCTGTCCGATGCCTGGGACAGATAGTCCAGGTAAGTATGTCCATTCTTGTCGAGGCGTCCGCGGTAGTCCTTTTGCAGCAAATCGACAAACCCGGAGATGGTACGCAACGGTTCCTGAAGGTCATGCGAGGCTACATAAGCAAACTGCTCCAATTCCCTATTCTTGCTTTCCATTTCGGACGTGCGTAAACGTACCTTTCGTTCCAGCGAGTTATTGACCTCCTTGTTCTCTCTTTCGAGCCGTTCGAGCGCCTCCGCCATCGAATTGAAGCTTTTGGCCAGTATTCCGATCTCATCCCCGGAATACGCCCGGGCCTTCCGGCCGAAATCTCCCCGGGTGACCGATCGCGCGGACAGGAGGATCTCCTGCAGCCCTTTTTGAATGCCTCGGCTTACGGTAATGGCGAGCAGCAGACCGGTGCATTCCACTGTCAGCGCCACGAAGAAAAGCAATCGGAGGATGACGCTTTCGAGCCAGCGCGAGCCTTCTCCAAGCGCGAACGAGAATTCATCTTCCAACGGTGTGAGGCGGTCGTTCAGCGGATCGATCTCGTCCAGGATCGCGTCGACACGGTCCTGATAGTATGGCCTGGAATTGATCACATCGTGCAGTCTCCTGCCTAGGGCGGTGAAATCGGAGAGGACCTCGTCGGCGTTGGTCCATGCGACGACGGCCCGATGGATGTAGTCGTTCGAGTGGAACCAGCGGAACAGACGGATCATGCCCGCAACATCCGCCGGGTCGTTGCGACCTTCTTCGAAGCCCTTTTTCACGAGATCGAAATCGGGATGCGGTTTGCTGAGCTCCATGCGGGCCTTGTGGTCGCCTTCATTGACCTTCATGAAGCTGGCAAACTTGACATAGTCGAGCTCATCGTGGGTCCGGGCATATTTCATGAGTTGGTAAAGCGCGTCCTTTTGCGCTTTTGACCACAAACCTTCTCCGCCGACATAAGCGCGGACAGACGAGAGCGTATTGACCGAGAACAGCAGGACCAGGAGTTCGACAGCGATAAGGAGGGCCATGATGCCGACCGTGAAATAAAGTTTTTTCGCGATGGAAATATCCTTGAACCACCGGAACGGGGGAATTCTCATATTGGACGTTTTGGCGACAGGTCGGGCTGGCAAAATAAGCAAGTTGCACCGAAAATCAAAATGGTCCGGTCGCCCTGAGGCAGCCGGACCCTACCGTAACCATCCAACTAAGATCGTTATTGCAACGCGGTTTTCTTATTGCTCATCGTCATCATATAGATACTGAACACGATGGACAAATAACTGGCGATGATCAGCAGGCTAGAAAGATCGTAGGATTCGGTTCGGAAAAAACGGTAGCCGGTGAGACCGTTGATCACTACGCCAATTAGCAGCAGGAGGGTAATTACGTATTTCATACATTTACGTTTTAGTCAGAAGATGTTGTTTCATATATAGACCCGCAGGGAGACGGGCCGTTTATTAAAGAAATGTTATATGGGGGCAGCCAAAGACAAAGTGCTTGTTACCAGGCCACTATTCCCGGATGTCGTGGACAGGCTCCGGGAATATTTCGACGTAACGGTCAACGAAGGACCCAGGTACACTCCGGACCAGCTGAACAGCGCATTGCGCGGTATGCGCGGCGCCGTGGTCGCAGGGGGCGAGCGGATCGACGACAGGGTCCTGCAGGGGCTGGACGGTCTGAAGGCGATCTGCGTTTCGGCGGCGGGTTATAACAACGTAGATGTCGCCGCTCTCACGCGGGCGGGCATTATCGGAACCAATTCGCCCGGTCAGGCGGATGAGACAGTGGCTGATTTCGCATGGGGATTGATGATAGCTACGGCGCGGCGGCTGGTAGAGGCGGCTTTTTGGGTTGACCGGGGCGAATGGAAGGCAACGGCGATGGCAAGCCGTTTTTTTGGCGTCAATCTGTGCGACAAGACGCTCGGCATACTGGGAATGGGCCGTATAGGTCAGGCGATCGCGCGAAGGGCCGTCGGTTTTCGTATGCGCGTACTGTACCATAACCGCCGCCGGTTGGATCCGGGTCTCGAGAGCGAATGCCGGGCGGTTTACCGCACGCGCGAAGAATTGTTGCAGGAATCGGATTTTTTGATGCTGGCCTTGCCGTATACGCCAGGCAACCGTCATATCGTCGGCGCTGCGGAGTTGCGGCTTATGCGGCCTACGGCCATGCTTTTCAATGTTGCCCGGGGAGGGTTGATCGATGAGGCGGCGTTGGCCGCGGCATTGCGGGTCGGTGCATTGGCGGCCGCGGGGTTGGACGTTTTCGAGGGCGAGCCAGCGATCCATCCCGAGCTGCCGGGTTTACCAAACGTGGTGTTGACCCCGCATATCGCGGGTGCTACCGAGGAAGCCCAGCACGGGCTGGCGCGCCTGGCGGCGGACAACCTGATCGCCGCATTGGGTTTCGGTCCGCAGGCCGGAAGGCCCCCTTCTGTATTCAATCCGGAGGTGCTGGGCGCAAAATAAGAAAACCCGCTTCTTTCGAAGCGGGCCCGGAATGTTAACAGGCGAAAGCCCGGATTAATAGCGATAGTGTTCAGGTTTGAACGGGCCGTTCTTGGGAATGCCGAGGTATTGGGCTTGGGCATCCGTCAGTTCGTCGAGTTGAACGCCGATCTTGGCCAGGTGCAGACGGGCCACCTTTTCGTCAAGATGTTTCGGCAGGACATAGACCTTGTTCTCGTATTTGCTATGGTTGGTCCAGAGTTCGATCTGCGCCAGCGTCTGGTTGGTGAATGAGTTGCTCATGACGAAAGAGGGGTGACCGGTAGCGCAACCCAGGTTGACCAGGCGACCTTCGGCCAGGACGATGACGTCGCGTCCGTCGATGTTGTAGACGTCCACCTGCGGCTTGATCGTGTCCTTCGTATGACCGTAGTTCTTGTTCAGCCAGGCCATGTCGATCTCGATATCGAAATGCCCGATGTTACAAACGATGGCTTTGTCTTTCATCAGCCGGAAATGTTTCTCCGTGATGAGGTCGCGGCAACCGGAAGCGGTAACGATGATATCGGCCTCTTTTACGGCGTCGACCATCTTCTTCACTTCAAAACCATCCATTGCGGCCTGCAGGGCGCAGATGGGATCGATCTCGGTCACGATCACGCGGCAGCCCGCACCTTTCAGGCTGGCGGCGGAGCCTTTGCCGACATCGCCATAGCTGCCGACCACGGCGACCTTTCCGGCCATCATCACGTCCGTCGCTCGGCGGATCGCATCCACAAGGGATTCCTTACAGCCATATTTATTATCGAACTTGGATTTGGTCACGGAATCGTTGACGTTGATGGCGGGAATGGGCAGGGTGCCTTTTTCCATCCGTTCATACAGGCGGTGAACGCCCGTGGTCGTTTCTTCGCTAAGGCCCCTGACGTGCTGTACCAGCTCGGGGTACTTGTCGAAAACCATATTGGTGAGGTCGCCGCCGTCATCGAGGATCATGTTGAGCGGGCGGTCGGTGCTTCCGAAGAACAACGTCTGCTCGATACACCAGTCGGCTTCCTCGAGGGTCTGGCCCTTCCAGGCGAACACGCCGATACCGGCGGCCGCTATGGCGGCGGCAGCCTGGTCCTGCGTCGAGAAGATGTTGCAGGAAGACCAACGGACTTCGGCGCCTAATTCGACCAGCGTCTCGATCAGCACGGCCGTCTGGATGGTCATGTGGAGACAGCCGGCGATGCGTGCGCCTTTCAAGGGCTTCTGTTTGCCGTATTCGGCACGGATCGCCATTAAGCCCGGCATTTCGGCTTCGGCGAGGCGGATCTCTTTACGGCCCCATTCTGCGAGGCTCATGTCTTTCACCTTATGAGGGAGCTTCAGATCGATGCTCTGCGTTTTTGTTGACATTGGAATGTTTTTAAGATTTACCGGACAAAGATAGGATGATAGAACAAAAATGCAGTCGTGATCGACAAATTTGGAACAAAATTCATTTTTTTTGTAATTTCGTAGAACAAAACACCCATAAGTCATGGAAAAGGACGGCCAAAAAGAAAAACCGGCTAACAGCCCCGTCGACCTAGATGAGAAGGACAGGGCGATCCTGCGGCTATTGCAGCTCAACGCGAAGATGACGGTCCGCGAGATCGCGGCACAGGTACACCTGAGCACTACTCCCGTACACGAACGGATCAGGCGCCTCGAGGAAACGGGGGTCATCCGGCAATATGCCACGCTGCTGGATCATTCCAGGGTAAGAAAAGGTCTGCTTGCGATCTGTTATGTGTCGCTGAAGGAGCACAACAAGCGATCGGGCGCGCGCTTCATCCGGACAATGAACGACCTGCGCGAGGTGACCGAGTGTTACATCATTTCCGGTGAATTCGATTTCATGCTTAAGATCGCGGTGGAGAACATGGATGCTTATTACGACTTCCACGTCAACAAACTCGGACAGGTGGAAAATATCGGTCACGTGCAAAGTACGTTCGTCATGGGTGTCGTAAAACAAACGCATCAGCTGGTCGATTGACCGGCCGGCTGCCAGGTTGGATCTGCGCGCGCGCCATGGGGACGCGGCCGGTCAAAGGGGCGCAGCGATTTTGTTCGTACCTTGCACCCTGTCAAAAACCGTTACGCATGTATGCATATGACACCGTTGCAGCCGCTGTAAAAGGATTGAAGGAACGAGGCTACGGCATCGATTTCAACCTCGAAGCCGGACGCCTCCATTGTTCAGATCCCGAGCTGTCGCTCCACCCGGAAGACTTCCGGATCACCGAGTTCTACCGTTTTGAAGGAGAAAGCGACCCGGCCGACGAGGCGGTCGTTTATGCCATCGAATCGAAGCGCGGAGAGAAGGGATCGCTGGTGACGGGGTACGGTATCACCGCCGAGGGCCCGGGTGAGGAAATGATCGAAAAATTAAGACTCAAACGATGATATCCATTCGATCGGCAACCGAGAGTGACGTACCTGCGCTTCTCGACATCTATAACCATGTCATCCTGCACACCACCGCGGTATATTCTTATCAACCGCATACGCTGGAAGCCCGTAAAGAGTGGTATGCCTCAAGGGCCAAGGCGGGCTATCCCGTTTTCGTTGCGGACGATTCCGGGCGGGTCGTCGGGTTTAGCAGCTATGGTCCTTTTCGCATTTGGCCCGCTTATAAATATACGATCGAGAATTCCGTCTATGTGGCAGAGGACCAGCGGGGCAAAGGGATTGGCAAACTGTTGATACAGCCGTTGATCGATGAAGCCCGCCGGCATGAATATCATGCCATTATCGCGGGGGTAGACGCTTCGAACGAATCCAGCCTGCGGCTGCACCGATCGTTCGGGTTCGAGGAAGTGGCGCATTTCCGGCAGGTAGGGTATAAATTCGGTCGTTGGCTGGACCTGAAATTTTTAGAGCTGCTGTTGGCCACGCCGGCGAAGCCAGTAGAAGGCTAGTCAGTAGTGCGTCAGGATCAGCCGGGCGACGACCTTGTCGATGGGAAGCGTGACGCTTTCTTCGCTGAATGCCGGCCGCGGAATGAACCGGAACGTCTCGGCTTGTTTGCTTTGCGCGTATACTTTCAGTTGATGCTCGTCGAAATCGAACGGTTTGGTCCGTAGCGGAACTTTGATGGGTTCGAGCGCATGGACGAAATAATAGACGCTGACGATCTGCTGTTGGGGGTTGAATGCCGACATCTGGAAGAAATCGGTGGTATACAGATGGTCGCCCACCCGGACTTCGAGGTCCATCTCCTCTTTGAATTCCCTTCTGAGACAATCGCGGGTACCTTCGCCGAATTCGAGGCCTCCGCCGGGGAATTTGGTATAATATCCGCCCCGGATGTATTCGTCGCTGACAAGCACCTGTTTGTCTTCACCGATGAGGACGCCGTATACTCTAAGACTGAACATACTCAAAACCATTTCTTTTTCATAAAATACCAGCTGATGATGATCGATATCCCGACCGACAGCAGTATCGGGATATAAAACGCATAGTGCGAGTTCGCATACGGGATGGGCACGTTCATGCCATAGATGCCGGTCACGAGCGCGGGCAACGACAGGATGATGGTGATGGACGTAAGCCGTTTGAGCACGTTGTTCATGTTGTTGTTGATGATGCTTGCGAAGGCATCCAGCGTGCTGCTGAGGATATTGGTATAGATGTGGGCCATTTCGAGGGCTTGGGACATATCTACGGCGAGGTCGTCGAGGAATTCCTTTTCGTCGTCGGTTAGGCCGAGAAAGTTGGTCCTCGCCAGTTTGAGCAGTAACATTTCGTTGCTGCGAAGCGCGGTGACGAAGTAGACCATGCTTTTCTGGATCTTCATCAGCTCGAGAAGCTCTTCATTCCGGTTGGACGCGTAGAGTTTTTGCTCCATGAGGTTGCGCCGCTGGTTGATCTCCTTCAGGTATTCCATGAATGCCTGTGTGATCTTCTCGAAGATCTTCAGGACCATCATGTTCTTTTTGTCAGGATGACGGTTCTGAAAGGTGTGAAGGAATTTTTTAATCGCGCCGTTCTCGAATGAATTGACGGTTACGATCTGGTTATGCGTGAGGATAATGCAGATCGGGATAGTGATATAGTAGGCGTCGCTTTCGTTGAAGGAATTGTTTTCGGTGGGCGTCTTGATCACGATCAGCTTGACATTGTTCTCTTCTTCGAACCGGGGGCGTTCGTCGATATCGAGCGAGTCGGTCAGGAAATCGAGCGGTATGTCGAGCTTTCCGGAGAGATTGGTGAACTCCTGCTGTTTGAGTGGCGGTAGGATGTTCACCCAGGAGCCGTTCTCCGGATGATCGATCTCTACAGTCTGGTGATTGACGTTCTTGAAATATTGGATCATGGGTTATGTGCGCTAATGCTATCCTTTGGATGAGCCGTCCCGGACGGCTCATCGCAGTGCTGCCACTCAGTTTGGAATGTTGCCTTCGAATACCCTTTCTGCCGGACCGCTGAGCCAGATGTTCTCATAACTGTTGTCCGCCGTCCGGTCGAACCGGACCGTTAACCGGCCGCCCCTCGTAATGACCTTCACGAAGTTGTAGCCACGCTCGTTGTGGTAACAGGCAAGCGCGCTGGCCGTCACGCCGGTGCCGCAGGAGAGCGTCTCGTCTTCCACGCCTCTTTCGTACGTCCGGACGACGATCTCATCGGGACGGCGCTGTTCGACAAAATTGACATTGATCCCTTCCTTTGCGAAGTCGCCGCTGTAGCGGATCTCCATGCCCTTGTCGTATACGTCGAACTCCATCACGTCGGTCACCATCTGTACATAGTGCGGAGATCCGGTGTCGAGGATGTAATCGCCGCGCCAATCTTTGATCTCCTTTACATCCTTCATTTTGAGACTGACCATACCATCGACGTCTATCTCCGCGAGGTGCGGACCATCGATTGCCAGAAAATTGTATTCGTTCTTCCGGATGCCGATGTCATATGCGAATTTGACCAGACAGCGGCCTCCGTTGCCGCACATGGAGCTCTCCCGGCCGTCCGAATTATAGTATTTCATCTCGAAGTCGTAACCTGCGTGGGGATTGAGCAACATCAGTCCGTCGGCGCCAATGCCGAAGCGGCGGTCGCAGAGCGCGCGAATCCGTTCGGTCGTCAATGCAGTATAGCTCCAGTTACGGTTGTCCAGGATAATGAAATCGTTACCGGTGCCCTGGTATTTGAAAAAGTGCATTTGGCTCATATCAATGGGCAAAAATAGCTTATTCGCGTGATCCCGCCTATAGCATCCGCGATCGTCACGCGGATGAGGGTGGGCGCCCGTGCGGCGACTGCATCAGATGCCTTCGACGATCCGCAGCGTCTCGCGGATGAGGCGATCGATGGTCGCATCGCCATCGCGGGAAAAGCTCTTTACCACCCGGTTGGCCACGATGGCGCTCAGGCTCAGGCAGGAGTGTCCGAGCAGTTTGCCGAGACCGTAGATCCCGGCCGTTTCCATTTCGAAATTGGCGATACGATGCGGGCCGTAAGCAAAACCAGTGAGCCGGTCGATCAGTTCCGGCTGGACGAGCCCCAGGCGCAGGACGCGGCCCTGCGGGCCATAAAAACCCGGACAGGTGACCGTGATGCCGTGGTGGAACCCTTCTGTAAAATGCCGCAGCAGGGAAGCGCTACCGCCGCTGATATAGGGTTGCGCCAGCCGTTGATGCAGTTGGGTCTGGATTGCAAAAGACCGGAGGAGCTCGTTCTCTTCTTCGCTGATGTCATGCCGGTAGAAATTGAGCAGGTTGTCG
>DASZYU010000136.1:0-24652 GCA_035545215.1 Puia sp. | reverse complement strand
GAAGAAGAACTGGACGGCTGTGTCAGGATGAAATTCCTCGTCTCGTCGATGGACTATTTCAGCCGCTGGCTGCTGACGTACACGGACGCGATCCGGGCGGAGGCTCCGCCGGATCTGAAACACCGGTTGAAAGAAATCTCCGGAAACTTGTCCAACCATCACGGGTCCTACTGACATACTGCTGTCACTCCGGGGCTGTTTCTTTACAGAAAATCCCGGATTCGTATGGTTATTCGAACGCACCCTTCTATGACGGTCCTTTATCATTCCCGGCAGGCAACCCTGGACGATCTGAAATCGTTTTCCGGTTCGATCATCCGCGACCTTTATCGGTATGTGACCGATCTGGATCTCATCGTCTGCGGTCCTCAGTACTGGTTTTATCATGGCGCGGATGGAAGCGCCAGGGATTCCCCCGCCGGCCCCCTGAACTTGAGCGACAAATTTACGGTCGAGATCGCCCTGCCGGTGCAAGGCAGAATACCTACCGCCGTATTGCCTTTTTTCAAGCGGCTCCCGGCTTTTCGATGCCTGACTTCCCGCCACAAAGGGTCCTGGGATGGACTTGCGGAAGAATATCGACGAATGTTGCAACATATTAAAGCCAACGGGTTGGGAATGAATGGCGTGTATGCGGAGTCTTTTTTGCATATCGATTTCGACGAACCGGGGAATCACATTACGGAAATTCAGATAGGTCTTACTTAATGAACAGGCAAACATCGCAAATATGAAACACAAGATCTGCGCGGCGTTTATTTTTGACGGCTTCTCCGACTACGAGCTTGCCCTGACCATGGCGGGTCTCCATCGCGCGGGCAACTTTACGCTGGAGACGTTTTCCACGAAGGGCCGCACCGCTACGTCGCGATGCGGGCTCCGGACATTGCCGCATACGAGCCTGTCGTGTATGTCACCCGATGACTTCGATCTGCTGGTGCTGCCCGGCGGCGAACAATGGGAGAAAGGCGACAACCTCGAAATATTTCCGTTGATATCGGCGACGGTAGGGCATCGACCGGTCATCGCCATGAGCGAGGCCACGCTGGCCCTGGCCGATCTCGGTCTGCTCGACGAGATCCCGCACACGGGTATTCACCCCGGGCATTTCGAACAATTCTGTCCGGATTATAAAGGCAGTTCCTGGTTCCGGTCGCAATCTTGTATAAGCGCAGGAACGATCATCACGGTCAATGGCAACCTGGTCATGCGATCCGCGAGCGGGATATTCGGCCTTTTTGATACATTGCAGGAAATATCTGGCAACCGTCATGAACTTTTCGATCCGGCATGTTGAAGAAAACGATCTCCGACTCGTGGCGATCACTGACCATACGACCCGCACAGAAGCGATCCTCCTTCCCGGCTACGGCGCGCTGCTGCATGCCTTCCATATCCGTCTCCGGGACGGATCCGTATTCAATGTCATCGATAACTATCGCGACAGCGACGATCTCAAAGCGGGTATCGGGACGACTTTCAAAGGGCCCAAGCTTTCGCCTTTTCCTTGCCGGATACCCTGCGGCGTATATCGGTTCGCGGGGCAAACCTACCGGTTCCAACGACTGTTTTCCGACGGCACGGCCATCCATGGTCTGCTTTTCGACCGCAGTTTTACGGTCGTCGAAGAAACGGCCGGCGACCATGGCGCCTCGGTAGTGCTCGAATACGCCTACAGGAACGACGACCCGGGCTATCCTTTTCAATACAATTGCCAGGTCAGATATGCGCTACTTTCCGGGGGCAACCTCGAGATCGTGACAACGGTGACGAACGTCGACAAGACGACCATTCCGATCGCCGACGGATGGCATCCTTATTTCCGGTTGGGAGGAAAAGTAGACGATTGGCAGATGCAGTTTTATTCATCGGCCATCGTTGATTTCGACGAGCGGCTGGTCCCGACGGGCCATTTGTCGCCGTACAATCGTTTTGAAAAGCCCACTCCGATCGGCGACACGTTCCTCGATAACTGTTTTGTCCTTAAACCCGCGATCGTCAGCGCCGCGTGCGAGCTTTATCATCCATCGAACGGACTCAGGGTCTCTTTCTTTCCCGATGCCAGTTATCCCTATCTCCAGGTGTACACGCCGGGTTCCCGCGACAGCATAGCGGTGGAGAATCTCAGTGGCGCGCCGGATTGTTTCAACAACGGGCTCGGCTTGATATTGCTGGACCCCGGGCATTCACAAATATTTACCGTTCGCTACAGGGTTAGCGTCGGCTAATCAACTAACTTTCGGGCAAATCACGCACACGATGAAGCTTTTCAAATGGATACTTTCCGCTGTCCTGGCGCTTTCCTTTGCCGGCTGCCTGGACATCGACGAACGGTTGGATGTGAACAAGGACGGCACCGGCCAATTGGCCATGGACATGGATATGAGCCAGATGATCGATATCCTTCAGACCTATATGGGCAAAGATGAACTGGAAAAGAAAGGTCTGCACAAAATGGACACCACTATTCTGTTGAAGGATGTCATCGACACCTCCACGAAGTTGAGCGAAGACAAAAAAGCCATTCTCCGGCCGGGCCGTGTGCACATCAGGCTGGACATGGATGCAAAGGTCTTTACGGTCCACAGCATGTTTCCCTTCAGCAGCATGGCCAATCTCGAAAAGCTGTACGCGCTCCAGAACGACGGTTCGACCTTGGCCAACGCAAGACTGTTCGGTAACATTGCCGGCGATTCCTCCGGCGGTCCCGGCGACATCAACCAATTCAACGGTCTCTTCGATTTCAAGTGCCGGGACGGACTGTTATCCAAAGAGCTGAATAAGGAAAAATTCGAGGCCCTGAAGAACGATCCGCAGATGGCGCAAATCAAACAGGCCACGCAGATGGGAATGGAGATCAACTATACGAGTACCCTTTCGCTCCCCCGGCCGGTCAAAAAGATCGACAACCCGCTGCTCAAGCTGTCGGAGGATAGGAAAACGGTCAGTATGAAGTTCAACCTTATTGACGTGTTCGACCACCCGGAACAATTCGAATATAGGGTGGAATATTAGCGCAGGGTGTTACCTTTGCAGCTATTTCAGGCATATGATAAAGACAGATTTCCTGGTGATCGGCTCCGGCATCGCGGGCCTAAGCTATGCATTGAAGGTCGCCCAGCGTTTCCCTGAAAGGAAGGTGCTGGTCATTACCAAGACCCGCATCGACGAGACCAACACCAAGTATGCGCAGGGTGGCATTGCCGGTGTCACCGATTTCGAGAACGACAGTTTTGACAAACATATCCAGGACACGCTCATCGCGGGGGACGGCCTCTGCAATCCGCGCACAGTGGAGATCGTCGTGACAGAAGGCCCCGAACGGATACAGGAGATCATCCGGTGGGGTACGCGCTTCGATAAGGACGACGAAGGAGATTACAAGCTGGGGAGGGAGGGCGGTCATTCGGAATTCCGCATCCTTCACCACAAAGACGTCACCGGCAGGGAGATCGAACGGGCGCTGCTGGAAACGGTGGGCAGACAACCCAATATCGAGATCAATAAGCATTGGTTCGTCCTGGACCTGATCACGCAGCATCATCTGGGCTACCTGGTGACCAAATCGACTCCGGATATCGAATGTTACGGAGTCTATGCGCTGGATCAGCAGACGAACAAGATCGTGACCATCCTTTCCCGCGTCACGCTGCTCGCCACCGGTGGTAACGGCCAGGCATATCGCACGACGACCAACCCGAAGATCGCGACGGGAGACGGAGTGGCCATGGTCTATCGTGCCAAGGGACGGATAGAAAATATGGAGTTCATCCAGTTCCACCCTACCGCGCTGTTCGAGGCAGGCGTCAGCCCGTCTTTTCTTATTACGGAGGCTGTTCGCGGCGACGGCGGGATCCTGCGCAACGATAAGGGCGAGGCGTTTATGGTCCGCTATGACGAAAGGAAGGACCTCGCTCCCCGCGATATCGTGGCCAGGGCGATCGACAACGAGATGAAACGCGCCGGTACCGAGCACGTATGGCTCGATTGCCGGCATATGGACAAGGACCGGTTCATCGGGCATTTCCCGAACATCTATGAGAAGTGCAGGTCGATCGGTATAGACCCGTCGCGGCACATGATACCCGTGGCGCCTGCGGCACACTACAGTTGCGGCGGCATCAAGGTAGACGAATGGGGCCGGAGCTCGATCGATCGTCTCTACGCCTGCGGCGAATGTTCATCCACCGGGCTGCATGGCGCCAACCGGCTGGCGAGCAACTCCCTCCTCGAGGCGCTTGTCTTTTCGCACCGGTGCTTTCTCGACAGCATCGAAAGGGTCGACGGCATACCGTTCCGCGAAGGCATACCCGACTGGAAATCCGAAGGAACGACCGAGCCGGATGAAATGATCCTGATTACGCAGAGCCTGAAAGAGCTGCAACTGCTGATGAGCGATTATGTCGGCATCGTACGCACCTATACGAGGCTTCAACGCGCGATGAAGCGGCTGGACCTCCTGCACGAAGAGATCGAGTCGTTGTACGAAACGACAGCCGTTTCACCCCAGCTGTGCGAGGTGCGCAACCTGATCACCGTAGGCTACCTGATCGTCAAGGAAGCGCAATTCCGGAAAGAAAGCAGGGGCCTGCATTTTATCACCGACTATCCCGGGAAAAGCCCGATATTGCAGAATATCGTGTTATGAAGACAACCGCAAACCCGATCACGAAGGCCATGATCCTGGCTGCCGGGCTCGGGACACGTTTTAAACCCTGGACCGAACTCCATCCCAAGGCGCTTGCACCGATCAACGGAAAGACCCTCTTGCAGCGCAACATCGAGTACCTGCAGCGATACGGTATTTGCGATGTTGTCGTGAACGTCCATCATTTTGCCGAACAGATCGTGAAGGCACTGGCGGATAACCGGGGTTGGGGAAGCCGGATCACGATCAGCGACGAATCGAACGAAGTGCTGGAGACCGGCGGCGGCCTCAAAAAGGCGCAGTCCTGGTTCGAAGATGCGCCCTTCGTGCTGATGAACGTGGACATCCTGACCGATATGGATCTCGGCGCCATGATGCGCGATCATTTTGTCCATCGTCCCCTCGCGACGCTGGCGGTCACCGGCCGCGACACCTCGAGGTATTTTTTGTTCGATCATGCTAACGTGCTTTGCGGCTGGCGCAATGTCCGGACCGGGCAACAGCGGATGGCGAGACCAATAGACGGCGACCCTGTTCAGAAAGCGTTCAGCGGGATCCATGTCATCGATCCTTCGATCTTCCGGTTGATGGACCGCGCCGGGAAGTTCTCCATGGTGGATGTCTACCTGGACCTTGCCGCCGGACACGTCATCCGCGGGTGGGATCACAGCGGCTCGCTGCTGATCGATGTAGGCAGACCCTCTTCCGCAATCGAAGCGGCGCGGTTGTTCCCCTGAGTAAGCGGGGTGATTAATTAAACATTAATTTTAGCTTGCGGAGCGTGCGCTGAATGTTTAGAGAATAATTTTATTTCCATGAGAAAATCAATCGTATGCTTTATTGCCCTCGGCTTGTGCCTGGGCTCGTTTGCGCAGGAGACGAAGGATGATCTCCTGAAAAAAAAGGTGGTATTGCCCAACGGCTGGGCATTGACGCCCGCCGGCTCGTCGCTGCGGCTCGGGGACCTGCCCTTGAATATAGCGGTATCCCCTTCCGGTCGATTCGCAGCCGTGACCAACAATGGTCAGAGTACACAGACCATCCAGCTGATCGACGTCCGCGCCGAACGGGTACTGGACAGCGAGATCATCCCAAAATCCTGGCTGGGTCTCAAATTCAGCTCTGACGGAAAATATCTCTACGCTTCCGGCGGTAACGACAACCGGATCCTTCGCTATGCCGTGCAGACCGCCCCGGGTCAACCCGGACTCGTCCTGGACGACAGTATCCTGCTCGGTAAGAAATGGCCCGTGACGATCTCTCCTGCCGGTATCGACATCGACGACAAAAGGGGCATCCTGTATGTCGTGACCAAAGACGATAATTCGTTGTACATCGTCGACCTCGCGAAAAAGGCCGTGACCCGGCGCTTGGATCTGGGAGGCGAAGGCTATACCTGTCTTTTATCGCACGACCGGAAAGAACTCTACATCACCTGCTGGGGGTGTGACCGGCTGCTCGTCTTCGATACCCAAAAAGGAACGTTCACCGCCCGGATCGCGGTCGGCGACAACCCCAATGACATCTGTCTTACGAACAACGGCCGGTGGCTGTTTGTCGCCAATGCAAACGATAACAGCGTCTCGGTTATTGACGTCCGTAACCGCAAAGTCGTGGAGACGCTGAACGCCGCGCTTTATGCGAACGCGCTTCCGGGTTCGACGACCAATGCCGTAGCGTTGAGCGGGGATGAGAAGACGCTGTATGTGGCCAACGCGGACAACAACTGTCTGGCGGTATTCGACGTCCGCCATCCCGGTGCCGGCAGGTCCAGGGGCTTTATCCCGGTCGGCTGGTACCCGACGGCCGTCCGCGTCATCGGCGGAAAGATATGGGTTGCCAACGGAAAGGGTTTCACCTCGATGGCCAATCCGCTCGGCCCTAACCCGATGAAGCGCCGGCAGGAGGTCAATTACCAGCATGGTGAACAGCACAAAACGCCGGAGGTCCAGTACATCGCCGGTCTCTTCAAAGGGACAATGAGCATCATCCCCGAGCCGGACGATCGGTTGCTCGCGCAATATTCGCAACAAGTGTATCAGAATACCCCGTATGCGAAGGATAGCGAGCTCCTGGCGACCGGAGAGCCGGGCAATCCGGTACCGATGAAAGTGGGCGACCGGTCTCCGATAAAATATGTCTTCTATTTCATCAAGGAGAACCGCACCTATGACCAGGTGCTGGGCGACGTGAGCGAAGGCAATGGAGACAGCAGTCTCGTGTTGTTCGGACAGCGGATAACGCCCAATCAGCATGCGCTCGTTAAAGAATTCGCCTTGCTGGATAATTTTTATGTCAATGCCGAGGTCAGCGCCGATGGGCATAACTGGAGTATGGGCGCGTATGCAACGGACTACCTGGAAAAGACCTGGCCGACCTCCTATGGCAACCGCGGCGGAAGCTATGATGCGGAAGGCAATAGGGCGATCGCGAACAATAAGGGCGGTTTCATTTGGGATGATTGCCAGCGTGCCGGGGTCAGCTATCGCAGTTACGGAGAGTTCGAAGACGACGGGAAGCCGCACCTCGAATGTCTGAAGGGACATATCTGTCCGGGGTACACCGGCTGGGACCTCAACGTGATGGATACGACGCGTTTCGGTCAGTGGAGAAAGGATTTCGATTCGCTGCTGTCGGCCGGTGCGCTGCCGCAGCTGAATGTCATCCGGATCGGCAACGATCATACTGCCGGATTGCGCCGCGGAGCGCCGACGCCGTTTGCCTATGTGGCCGACAACGACCTGGCGGTGGGTGAATTCGTGGAATACCTGAGCAAGAGCCCTATCTGGAAAGAAAGCGTTGTCATCATGCTCGAAGACGATGCCCAGAATGGCCCGGATCATGTGGACGCGCATCGCAGCCCGGTATATATTGCGGGAGGATTGGTGAAACATCACTTCGTGGACCACACCATGTATTCGACGGCCTCGGTGTTGAGGACCATCGAGCTGATACTCGGGATACCGCCGATGACACAGTACGATGCATCATCTCCGGCGTTGTGGAGGTGTTTTACGCCGAAGGCCGATCTGACGGCATTCCAGGCGTTGCCTGCCAACGTCGACCTGCGGGACAGGAATACCGCTTCGAATGAATGGTCGAAGCAGTCGTCCCGTATCGATCTTACGCGCGAAGACCGGGTACCCGACAAAGTTTTCAATGAGATCTTATGGAAGGGGATCAAGGGCGGTGATGTGCCGTTGCCTCCGCCGAACCGGGCAGCGTTCGTTCGGGTCTCCGAAACGGACAGGGACGCCGATTGACGGAGAGAAAAAAGAACGGCGCGGGTAACCCTGCGCCGTCTTGCTGTAAGCACTGCGATTAATGACGATCGCGGTCATGACGATCGCGGTCATGATGGTCGCGGTCACGCCAATGGTGTTCGCGTTCGAAACGTTCGTGATCGAACCGGTTTCCCGCGAAATAGGCTCTGTGTTCCCGGTAGAACCGGCCGTGATAGTGCTCGTAATACACACGGTCCCGATAGTGTCCGCGCCAGGAAGGATAGGTATAGTAGGTGTATCCCGGGTAAGTCGATTCGTTGATTCCGACGTGCACTTGCACCTGGGCGTTCGTCGTGCCGGCGATCAGGGACCCGGCGACGATCATTCCGATAATAACCAAATTCGATTTCATAGATAGTTGTTTTTCATTAGTGGAGCAAAAACGGGGCCACGCGATTTTATCGATATAATTGTCTCATTATCATATGTTAACGCCTGCCGTCGTGAAATCCGCGGCCGCGGTTGAAGCCATGTCCGTTACCGCGATCGAATCCGCCGTGTCCGTTACCACGATCGAGTCCACCGTGTCCGTTGCCGCGGTCGAAGCCGCCACGGCTGTATCCGTGATCGAACCCGCGGCTGTTGCCGCGATCGAATCCACCGTGTCCGTATCCGCGAACATAGCCACGGTCGTGGTCAAAACGTGCGTGGTCAAACCGGCCGCCGATAAAATAGTTGTGATAGTCTCTTTCGAAGAAGGGGCGGTAGTGCTCGAAGTATACCCGGTCCCGGTAGTGCCCGTACCAGGCGGGATAGTCATAATACGCGTAGCCCGGGAAATCCGCCTCACACACAGAAGGATCCGCATAATAGCCGCCGTCGTATTGCACATCCGGGTCGGTATATTCGGGAGCCGGCTGCGCATAGACAGGCTCCTGCTGGTAGACAACCGGCGGAGGAGCAACATACAGTCTTGCTCCCGGTACGCGAAAACCGATGCGCGCGCCTACGTATACCTGTGAATAGCTTTTAGTGGCGATGAGGCTCGCCGCAGCGATCGCGCCGAAGATGGCCAGCTTCCTGCTCACAGGCAATATGGATGATTTAACGCGTTCGTGAAGGTTCTTTTTCATAATTGTATTTTTTAAGTTAGCGAATGCAGGTGGTCTTCAGTGGTTGCATTCTTACCTGTTGGATATGAAAAAGAGTGCCTGATTTAACGGATGACTGTTAAAGTTCCATTAAAGCCGAAGTCTTTATTTTACAGCGCTTTCGCCACCCGCGTCCGCGTCAGGATACGGAGGTTGCGAACGCCGGTCGTCCGTCCCGTAGTAGCCCCGGCAGCGACGGCCCCATTCAGCTTTGAATCTTTCGCGTTCCTCCGGTGTCATGTCCATCCATCTTTGTCTGGCTTTATTTCTCCAGGGCCTTGCCCCGCCGCCGCGAAAACCGCCGAACAATATCTTGCTCAGCACCAGCAGGCCCAGGGCCTGCCAAAAAGTGATGACGGGAAGATGAAAGAGGTCCGGCATCAGTGCGTTCCACAGCAACATGACGAGTTCCACGAAAACCAGTATGCCCAGCAGGGCCAGTACGATAAAGAAAGGCGCCCTGCGTATCCATAACCGTTTCATATTATAGCGTTTTAATGTTCGATGATCTCATGATAGAGGTTCAGCAACCGTTCGCGCAGATGGAGGACCGCGTATCTTTTGCGCGAGATGAGCGTGTTGACGTTTTCACCGGTAAGCAACGCGATATCTTTGAACGACAGGTCGTCCAATTCGTTCCAAACGAAGACGGCGCGTTGTTCTTCCGGCAGTTCGTTCAGCGCATCCTGCAGCTCCTTCCAGAAAAGCGCGCGCAGATGGGCCGTTTCCGGGTTGCGGCTATCGTCGGACAGGAGACCCGCGAATTCCGGCGCCCAGTCTTCATCGGGGAGCGCCAGCAGGCGGTCCAGCGATTCGGGCCGCTTTTTGCGGTAACGGTCGGTGATCTTGTTGCGCGCCACGGCAAACAACCAACTGCTGATCTGTTCGATCGGAGTCGTATCTACGGCAACCGTCAGCTGTTGCCAGACATCCTGTAAAATATCTTCTGCGTCGGCTTCGCTGCCGACCCGGCGGCGGATAAAGCCCATCAGGCGTTTGCCGAAACGGCCGATAACGGAGCTTATATTTTTTCCCGCCGGTGCAGACATGCCGGGTGATATGATCGCAGATCCTTCCATTTCAAAGCGGGTCCCGGTCCATCGGCCGGAGCCCACATAAAGGTAGACGGGCACGGCGGCGAAATATTTTAAAAATCGTCAAAAGTATCGAAAGATTGCTGACCGGCGCTCCAAAAAGCCGCGCCGATCGGCCGAACGGACTGCCGCGCAGATCCGTCCCCTTTCGTTTGCGTCATACCGGGCAGATATGTCCCTCCGTCGCTTGATCGCCATAGCAACGGGATGTGTCCCCGGTCAATTGGTCGTCCTGCCGCCGCGACCCTGCCACGGTCAATTGGTCGTCCTGCCGCCGAGACAATGTCCGCCGCTCATTTGGTCCTCCTGACGCCGCGACCCTGTCCGCCGCTCATTTGGTCGTCATACCGGGTGGATGACATAGGTGACCACGCCCCAGATGGAAAACTCGGCGCCCGAGATATCGACGTCGATCGGCGCCAGCCTTGGTGTATCGGGGACTAGCCTGATCTTGTTCAGCGTCTTTTCCAGGCGGCGGATCAACATGTCCCCGTTGAGCATGGCGATCACCACTTTTCCGCTCGCGGGCCTGAGGCTCCGATCGACGATGACGACGTCTCCGTTGAAGATGCCCGAGCCGGTCATGGCGTCGCCGCTGACGCGCATGAAAAACGTGGCCGGTTTGTTATGGACCAGCTGCTCGTTGAGATCTACCCCGTCTTCGGCGTGGCCGGCCGCATCCGCGAAGTTGCCTGCGGCAGGAGCGATATCCCATTGCGTGAAACGATTGGTCCCCTTATTGTTCATGCCATAAAATTGTTCGACTTCCATGAGAAGAATGCGAGGGGTAAAAAATAATTTTAATGTACTAATTTATTTAGTAAATTTATGCTAAATTGTTGATCATTTTAAAATTTTTTTATGGACACAGGGTTAGCAAGAAGATCGGCAGGACTGCCTCCGCTTACGGGTCCGGGCGAAGACCTGTCTCAGGGCTCCCGGCAGCGCGAAGAACGAGGATTCGCATCCGGCAGCACGAATATCCGCCCCTCGCCGGGCTGCGTGCGGACGGGACCCGAAAGGGGAGATCGCAGGTCCGAATACCTGCTGGTCATTTATCCTTCCGGCGAACTGCGCGACAGGTTGCTGGAGGAGCAGCAGCAGTTTTCCACGGCGTATGCAGTGACCGGTCGGGGGTCGGCGCGTCCTGCCCTGGCACCGCACATCGCATTGGCGGCGTTCCAGGCGGCCGAGGGAATGGAAGATACGCTGATCCGTTGGATACAGCGCATCTGTCACCGCTACCGGCGTTTTGAGCTGTCGCTCAACAATTACAACGGCATCCCGCCGCAACCCGTTAAACCGGCGGATCGGGCTTCTCCGGCAGGACCTTCAGCCGGTTGCGGCCAGCGAGATGCTATTTCCGCCCGGCGTATCGCCGGGACCATCTACCTGCGGGTTCAGGACCCTGAGCCTTTCCGCAGACTGATGCAACAGCTCAAGGCCATCGACCATTATGTCCGCAGTTCGGGTTGTCCGCCCATCCATGTCATCGAGCGCCCATATCTCTGCATCGCCGGCGGGTTGACGGAACAGGTGTACGACCGGGCCATGCCCGAGTACTCGCGGAAGACCTTTCACGGGACCTTTCCCGTCGATGAACTGGTGTTGTTGAAAAGAAATCATCCTTTCGATCCGTGCAGGACGGTCAACATCTTCCGGTTGCTGCCGGAGCATTGCGCCGGCCCGGCCTCGGGTACCTTACCTCATCTTTAAAAAAGCAAGACTATGCAAGTGATCAAACCTGTTACGACCATTCTTAACGAGGACTATAAAAAACAGCTGGCCGCAGCCGAATACCAGCTGATCCTGAGCCCGCACGACGAGCTGAGCAACAAGATCAGACAGATCAGGGCGGACTTTCAGGAAACTTACCAGGCCACATCGGTGCCGGGAGGCAAGGCCAACCTGACGCTGGTGCGTTTCACACAGCTGACCATGATGGAGGAACGCATCGTCCAGCGCCTCAGGACCATCGCGCTGGGTTTTTGCCCTTTCAAAGTGGAGCTGAAGGATTTTGGCAGCCTGCCCGTGCACAGCATTTTTATCAACGTGACCAGTAAATTGCCGATCAGGGGACTTGTGAAAGAGATCAGGCAGATCCAGCGGCTGATGCGGCTGGATAAGGATCATAAGCCGCATTTCATCGACGAGCCCAATCTCCTAATCGCCCGGCAGTTGCAACCCTGGCAATTTGAAAAAGGATGGCTCGAATATGCCGACAGGGCCTTTACCGGTAGATTCATCGCCGATGCGATGCTACTGCTCCGCAGAAGGACGACCGGCATCTTTTCGGATGGACCGCGAAGCCGGCGGGATAGCCCTATATCGGGAGGATGGCAGATCATCGGGCGTTTCGAATTCCACAACCTCCCCGTGAACACCCGGCAGGGCGAATTATTTACTTCTCAACGATAGACGCATGAATAAACAGGAGGAGAGCCGGATGGGCAAGGGGAACGTAGAAGCGACGCCCGGGAGCCGGATGGTCAACGAAGAGCTTCGAACGGCGACGTACCTGAAAGGACGCGGCGCACAATTCAATCCCAAAAACAGGTTCCTGAAAAACGAGCGGGTAAAGGAACACATCGAGGCAATCGACGAATGGGTCGAACCGAATGTGGCGACACAGTACCTCGAGGAGCATGCAAAAACGATCGTCAATAAGGTAGAAAGCCCGGACGTAGGCATGTGGTATAGCATGAACCCTTACCAGGGCTGCGAACATGGTTGCACCTATTGCTATGCCCGGAATGCGCACGAATACTGGGGATACAGCGCAGGGCTCGACTTCGAGCGCAAGATCATTGTCAAGCAGAATGCACCCGAGCTGTTACGCAAATTCCTGATGGACCCCAAATGGGATTGTCTGCCCATCTCCATCAGCGGGAACACCGATTGTTATCAGCCGGCCGAAAAGAAATTCGGGATCACCCGCCGCCTTCTCGAGGTCTGTCTCGAATTCAACCAGCCTGTGGGAATGATCACGAAGAACGCAGGCATCCTCAGGGACAAAGACCTATTGAGCCAAATGGCCAAAAAACGACTGGTATCGATATTGGTCTCTATCACCTCGCTGGATGAACACCTGCGTCAGCTGATGGAGCCGAGAACGACGACCGCAAGGCAAAGGTTGCGGACCATCAAAGAGCTCAGCGATGCCGGGGTCCGGATGGGTGTCATGCTGGGTCCGATGATCCCCGGTCTGAACGAACACGAGATGCAACGGATCATGAAGGCCGCGGCTGACAACGGTGCAAGCTTCTCGGCGTACACCTTCATCCGGCTGAACGGCGCCATCAAGCTGATCTTCCATGATTGGCTTTACAAGAGCTTTCCGGACCGGGCAGATAAGGTGTGGCATCTCATCGAGGCCGGTCATGACGGCAAGGTCAATGACAGCCGTTGGGGAGCGCGCATGCGCGGGGAAGGCAATATCGCCGAACTGGTGGCCCAGCAATATGCCCGTTATACAAAAAAGTATGGGCTCAATGAAGACCGGTGGGAGCTCGACTGCACGCAGTTCCGGCGGCCGGGAGGCCAGATGAAATTGTTCTAGCGGGCCGCGACCGTGCGGTCACCAGTTGGAGGAACGCAAGGACGACGGCGGCAAGAACGCAGGACGACGGCGGGATAAAGGCGGGAAGAAGGCGGTTTCACTAGCTCGAGTGATCATGCAGGATCTTCCATCCGTCCTTCCGGTGCACCATGGTCAGCGAAAACGATCCGTGCCGTTCCGGCAGCTTGTCAGTTGCTTTCAGAATGAACCTTCCCGTCAGCAGCGCATAGTCCTTACCGAGCATGGTCAGCTGGTAGGTGTCATAAGCCAGCTGCTGTTTCGGGTGACCGCCCTGAAAATAATGGACGATATAAATACGACGGATACTGTCGATCCCTACGCGGCCGCCGGAAGTCATCATCGATGCGGTCGGATCATACAGCGCCATATAACCGTCGAGATCGCCGGCATTCCATTTCGATGTCGCATCATTCATCGAGGCAATGATCTGTTTTTCGGCTGTGCTTTGCTGGGCATATCCTTTTCCCAGGGCAAGCACCAGTAGCAGCAGCGGAAGTACAAGGTGTTTTTTCATATCCCTAATGTACTAAAACAATGCTTAACTTGTCCCAAAACCGCTGACGTCATGCGCTACCGCCGGATGCCCATCGAAGCCGAGTCCCCCGAGCAGGTGGGGTATGACAAGATACGTAACAACCTGTCTGAAAGCTCGTATTCCGATGCGCTGCTGCGGGACTTCGATCCGGGCACGGGACTGAGGGACCTGGTACTCTGTTACGGGTCTCACCAGGGCCATGACGGGCTGCGCGAACAGATTGCAAAAGAGGCGGGACTCACGGAAGGTAGCCCGGCAACGCCCGGCCCGGCAACGCCCGGCGCGGCAACGCGCGACGGGGCAACGCATGCAACCGACGACGACGCAGTCAGGGACGAAGGGTCGTCGCGCACAACCCCCAGCGGAACGGCAGGATTGAACCGCGACCACGTACTGCTGACCGTAGGCGCCGCGGGGGCGCTCTTTATCATCGCCACGACACTCCTCGAAAAGGACGACGAAGTCGCGGTTGTCCGCCCCAACTATGCCACCAATATCGAGACGCCCCGCGCCATCGGCGCTGCCATCCGGGATATCGACCTGCATTTCGAAGAGGGGTTTGCCCTTGACCTGGCGCGAGTAACCGCGGCCATCACCCCGAAAACAAAATACCTATCCGTCACCTACCCGCACAACCCCACGGGCGTCTGTCTCGATGCGTCACAGTTGTATGAACTCGTCCGGCTGGCGGAAGACAGGAATATCCGTCTCCTCGTCGACGAGACCTACCGGGACATGGTGTTTGGTACACCGCTGCCATTGGCGGCAACCCTGTCGCCACGCGTGATCAGCGTTTCATCGCTGTCGAAAAGTTATGGACTTCCGGGTCTGCGGACCGGGTGGATCGTTTGCAGGGATAGCCGGCTGATGCAACGGTTCCTCGCCGCAAAAGAGCAAATGCATATCTGTGGACCGGTCATCGACGAAGAGCTTGCTTTTCGATACTTCCGGCAAAAACAACTCCATTTTGCGCGAATCAAAATGGATATCGCGGCTAAATTCCGCATCCTGCGCCAATGGATCGGTCGACAGGAGGAATTCGAATGGGTCGAACCGCGTGGAGGATGCGTATGCTTCCCCAGGTTGCGCAGACCCGGATCGGTCGATGCGGAAGTATTTTACAGGATTCTCCTGGAACGATACGGCACTTATGTGGGTCCCGGGCATTGGTTCGAAATGCCCAAACACTATATGCGGATCGGTTACGGCTGGCCTGCGGTACAACAATTGGAGGAAGGTTTGGAAGGACTATCGAAGGCAGTTCGGGACGCGCTGCTGAAGTAAGGCCACACCCGATCGAAGCCGCTGGGTCCATTTCCCCGGTCGAAGCCGGATGATGGCCGCCGGGGCGGACATGCGCAACGGTCCTTTGCGGAGATATCGGTTTATCCCTGCCGGTTGAATTCGATGAGACGGAACTTCTCTTTTTCAATGATTGCCCTGGCCTCGGTCAAATGCTCCCTGAGGGCGGAAAAGGACGATTCCAGCTGGTCGTCGGGGGCGTCGAGACAGGAGTTTTCGAATTGCAAACACAACGATTGCAACGGTGTCAGACCGACAAAGCCGAATAAGGGTTTGATTTTGTGAACGGCGCTCTTCAACGAAGGCCGGTCTTTCTCCTGGAAACTGGTGACTATCCGCTGGACAAATCCCTCGTATTCATTCAGTACGTCCGTGAACGTCTCCTCGATCATAACATAATCCCCTGCATATAACTCGATTATGTATTGACTATTGATGGCGTCGCTGAACAGGAATGTCCTATTGGAAGAAGGCTGCTCCATAGAAAGGCTTCGTAAAATAACGACACCCATACTAAAATATTGTCTTTGAACGTTGAATACCGGATTAGCCGCAGTCTGGAAAAGGCCGGCAAGCCACTAAACCAAACCCCCTATTCGCGCCTTGTGAGCAACCCGATCCTCTCCCTGTTTGCGTCCTTTTACAACGACATAGTCTATTCCGGGCTAAAGGATGAACATTCCCCCACCAAAAGGAAGAAGACGATCCGTTTCAACCAGTTCATCCTGCTCATCCTCGTCGCCCATTTCGTTTGCGTCATCTCCTATTTCTGCTTCGGTCTTTATATCAGCGCGCTGATCAACCTGAGCACGGCCTATATCTTCATCGTAGCCTATCATCTGAACCTTCGCCGCAGATACCTGCTGGCGCGCGTGATATCGGTGCTGAACCTGAATATTTACCTCGCGGTCATGAACTATGTGGAAGGACTCCGGGCGGGGGAATACCTGTTCTTTTTCCCGTACTTCCTGATCATGACCTTCATCATCAGCTTTACCAGGAACCTGCGTGAGCTCGTTTTTGCCTATGGAATGACCGTGGCCTGTATCCTGTTTTGTTTTTATCAATGCCCGCAGGAGAATTATTACCAGGTTCATATTGCCGGCTTGTTCGATAAACTGTACGACAGCAACCTGGCCCTTTCGCTGCTCCTGACGACGTTTTTCTCTTTCGCCATCGTCCGCATCAATCGCAACAACGAGGAAGCCATCCTGAAGGAAAAGCGCTTTGTGGACACCATCTACAATACATCGCTGGACGGCGTTTTTATCCTCGACGCCGAAGACCTGGTCATCACCGATTGCAATAACCGGGCGATCGAGTTGCTCGAGATCGATGACAAACGACAGATCGTCGGCTCACCCATGGACAGCCTTTTCACCAAAGAACAGATCGCCCAGTTCCGGACGGTGGGACAGAAAGACGGCGACGTCACCAACTGGCAGGGCGAGCTCGCGCTGAGTTCGAAAAAAGACAATACCGTTTTCGCCTTCGTCAACGTGGTCTCTTTCTTTGACGATGACCGGCACTTCTGGAAGATCAGCATCCTCGATATTTCCGAGATCAAGATGACGCAGTTCGAACTCATGAAGGCAAAGCAAAAGGCCGAAACGGCTTCGAAGGCTAAATCCCGGTTCCTCTCCAATATGAGCCACGAATTGCGGACCCCGTTGAACGGTATCATCGGGGCGAGCAACCTGCTCATGCAGGAACAATACCTGCCCGATCAGAAGTCTCATCTGGAGATCCTCAAATACTCCTCCGAGCACATGATGGTGCTGATCAACGAGATCCTCGATTTCAACAAGATCGAGGCCGGACGGTTCGAGCTGGAGAATGTACCCGTCAATCTGCGGGCCTTTTTGCGGAAACTGGAAACCACGTTCTCGGTCCAGGCCCATACCAAAGGGCTGCTTTTTCTCGTGGATATCGACGAGAACCTCGAAGCCGAGTTCCTGACCGATGAGACCCGGCTGAACCAGGTGCTGAGCAACCTGCTTTCGAACGCCATCAAATTCACCCACAAAGGCGGTATTACACTGGCCGCCAAAAAGATCTCTTCCACCAGCAAGAAGTCGGTGGTTCAATTCATCGTCCAGGACACCGGGATCGGGATTCCGGCGCATAAACAGCAGGAAGTTTTCGAGAGCTTTACGCAGGCTGATACGGACACGACCCGAAAATACGGCGGCACGGGCCTCGGTCTGGCCATCAGCAAAAAGCTGGTGAGCCTTTTCTCCGGCGAGCTGGTCCTGAAAAGCGAAGAAGGGAAAGGCAGCACCTTCTATTTCACGCTCGAACTGGAGATCAATGAGAACGCCAAGATGTACATCAACGACGAACGCGTCAAACAGCTGCCCGCCTTCGACCGCCTGCGGGTCCTGATTGCCGAGGACAATGTCGTCAACATGTCCGTCGCCCGGAAATTCCTCACGAAATGGGGCATCGAGGTCCACGAAGCGGTCAATGGTCTGGAGGCCGTTGAAAAATTCCGCGGCGGTGGTTTCGACCTGGTGCTGATCGATCTGGAGATGCCCGAAATGGATGGCATTACCGCGCTTTCGGAGATCAGGAAAGTACAGCCTTCCATACCGGCTATCGCTTTTACTGCAGCAGTATATGAGGATATGCGTATCGATCTGCTGAAAAAAGGATTCATGGATGTCGTCCCGAAACCCTTCCGGCCGGAAGACCTTCATAACAAGATCCAGCGACTGCTGGTTAACCGCGCGTAGAGCCGAACTCCGCATCCAAAAAATTATTTTTTCACTGTTCTTTTCGAAAAGAAAAAAGAATTTTACATTTGTAGCCATCAAGCAAAAGAGCACCATGCAACGACAGGATATACATACACGATCGATGTCCGCCGGGTACAAGCCGGTGAAGAACGTTTGTATATCCATGGGGCGATACATGCTGTAGAGAGACTATAAAAAAATCAAGCATAGAAAGCCCCGCCTGCACGCGGGGCTTTTTCGTAACGGAAAATTCAAAGGAGGTAATATGCGACTCGGTTTCAGCCAAAGAGGAAGAAGACAGGACACGCGCTATGAACTGGTGAAGGCGGTGGTACCGGCTGCACAATCGGAGCTCTATACGAGCCTTTTGTCGCTGTCGCTGGCGGAAAGACCCTTTGCGCAGCCCGTCCCGCCGGCGATACGCAACGAGATCCGGCGCAGCGACCCGGAATTCGTCGCGGGGCTGGCTCTGTATTTCCGGGAACAGGCCGGGCGGGATTTTCGCGACCTTGCTTTTTTCCTGACGGCGGAATTGGCGGCGCTGAACGGAAACGACGAGTCGATCGCCGCACTCATCGGCCGGATCATCGGCCGCCCCGAGGACGTCCCGCTCTGGCTGGACTATTATTTCCGATCCACTAAACAGGACCAGCGACCCGGACGGGCCGTCCGCAGAGCATTGGGCGCCCTGCTCAACCAAATGGACGAATACCAATACAGCCGTAGCGGCACGGCCACGCAAAAAGCGCTCGGGGAGGCGCTCGGACTGCTCAAGCCGAAAGCGGGAGACCGCAGCAGGAAAGCGTTGTTCTCAAAAATAAGCAAGGGACATGCGCCTGTCAGGATGACCTGGGAACAGGAATGGTTTGCGGTCTACCAGCAACGTTATGACAGTGCCGAACAGCGGCAGGTGGCCTTAAGGGAAAAATGGAAGGAAGGCATTTCCACCTTCCGGATCGGCTATACGCCGCTGCTCGGCAACCTGGGACCCATGCTCTGCGCTGGTGTCAGCGGAAAGGTGCTCAAGCTGGCGGCGGAATACCTCGGCAATGCTGCCGCAGTGAAAAGAAGCGGCGTGTCTCCGCTGAGACTCCTCGAGGTATGGCGTACCCTCCGGCGCATGGATCATGGGGGCGGAGGCATGCTGTCGGAAGCGCTGGAAAAGGCGGCCTTGTACAGTTCCTGGACGCGCTGCCGGTTCGGCAGCCCGGGCGTGTCGGTGATTGCAATGGATGTCAGCAACAGTATGAAACGGACGGTCAACGGATATACAGGCGTACACCGGTTCGACGTGGCCCCGCTGCTGGCCATGCTGTTGAAAGACCGGGGAGATCGCGTCATCACCGGCATCATCGGCAATACCTGGCGGCCGGTTGAATTACCGGTCCGTCCCTTGTTGCTGGGGACCGAAGAATTCCGGGCGCACGAAGGAGAGGCAGGTTACGGCATCAATGCCTGGCTCGTCCTGCGCGACCTGTTATGGAAGAAACAGGCCGTGGCGCGGGTGCTGGTCTTCACCGATTGCAGGCTTTGGGACAGCCGCGCCTATCACCAGCCGGCCGGAGCGGATATCCGTTATTGGTGGCGCCTTTACCGCCAACAGGTGGCCCCGGAGGCTAAATTGTTTCTTTTCGACCTGGCGGGATATGGCTCGAAACAACTGGAATGCCCCGAAGACGACGTCCTCCTCATCGCCGGCTGGAAGGACACCGTATTCGATGTACTAAGTACGCTGGAAACGGCCCATTAGGTAAAAATTAGCTATTTTTACCGTTCGAACCGGTCCGTCCATGCATCCACTTCTTGAAAATATCTTCGAAACGAGGCAGTTTCTGAACTCCAGGAACGAGCTGGTTGCCGTCAACTCGGAAACTCCGAAGGGTCAGTGTCAATACCTTCAGGACCTTGTCCGCGAGGGGAAGTATGCCCATACCCTGGAAATAGGGTTTGCATATGGTACGTCGACCCTTGCCATCGTCGAGGAGGTAGCCCGGCAAAACGGTTTGCACACGGTGATCGATAAATTCGAGCTGGATGCCTGGGGAGGGAATGGGCTGGACCTGATCGGGCAGGCAGGCTTGTCCAAACACCTGGAGTTCGTGGACAAATATTGCTACGAAGTTTTGCCGCAGATGATGCAGGCCGGCCGGCGTTTCGATTTCGCCTATATCGACAGCACCAAGCAGCTGGACTGGCTGCTGGTCGATTTCTTCTACATCGACAAGCTGCTGAAGGTAGGCGGGATGATCGTCTTCGATGACGTTTCATTCCCAAGCATCCGGAAATTGTTGCGCTATCTTTCCCGGTTCCCCGCCTATAAGGTTCATTCCCAATACCCGGCCAGCCAGCCGGAGAAAGGTCTGCGTAAAGTGGCAGGCTGGTTGCGCGCTTTTCCGCGGGCCACCAAGGTGCTCCGCTCCGAAATGCTGATCCCCGATCATGCGCTTGGCCTCAACTCCAACTGTATCGCGTTGCTCAAGACCGGCGAAGACCAGCGTGGCTGGGACTGGCATGTAGATTTTTGAGACCGGATATGGATTTTAAGCTAACTTTCCGGTATAAAGCAAAATTGGCATTAGAAATATGCAACCTGCCTCATGGCCTGCCCGTTTTAGCCGTTTGCGGATGTTTTTCTGGTTATCCTTCATCGTCACCATTGCCTACGTCATCTGGGTAAGGAATTACCTTGCCCCTTTAAGCTCCGATGAGATCGTGCAGTTCGAGATCGCCAAAACGGCAGATAAGGCCCGCGACATCATCGCGCAATGGAAGATCGCAGGGAAATACGAGCAGGGAATACGAAGCACCGACTTCGCTTATGTTTTCATGGTCCTGTATACGGTCGCCATCGCGCTCGGGTGCCGGTTCATTTCGGCCTGCACGGGAAACGAGATCCTGATAAAAGGCGGAAGGGGGTTTGCCTGGCTCATCCTCGGGGCGACGGTCTGTGATTTTATTGAGAATATCGCCCTGTCGCATACCATACGCGGTCCGATCTCACAGTTGAATGTAACCATCGCCTACAACCTGGCGCGGGTGAAATTCTCGATCGTCATCGTTTGCTTCCTGTTCATGCTGACCTGCACGCTTTACTGGGTGATCGGCAGGTTCGACAAGCGTTGAACAGAATAAAATTCCGTCGTCCGCGTTAATTGCACACGCAACTGTATCTTTAATCATATGAAGGACCTGTTCAAGGGTATCGTCTACTCGATCTCCCGGATCTGCTCGGGGATCAAAACGACTGCTTTTTCCGACTTTTTTATTGCATGGGGATATATGATCCGCAGCGAAGCGTTATACTACCGCTCGAAAGTGCCCGCGTTCCGCAACCGGTGGGACCTGCACGGACATCTCGTCTCGAAACATTTGAGCCCGGACGAGAAAATACTCTTCCTGGAGTTCGGGGTGTACAAGGGTCAGAGTTTCTACATCTGGGTGGACGGCAACAAGAACCCCGGGTCCCGCTTCGGCGGGTTCGACACTTTCACCGGTCTGCCCGAGGACTGGGGAAACATAAAGAAAGGCAGTTTTTCTGCGGGAGGAAAACTACCGTCGTACATCACCGACCCGCGGAGCAAGTTCTATGTCGGATTGATCCAGGACACGCTGCCCGATTTTGTCAAGACCATGCCGCGCGACCAGCGGATCGTGATCCATATCGACGTGGACATCTATAATGCAACGCTTTTCACGCTGCTCGCGCTCCACCCCTATCTCCGCAGCGGGGACATCATCATTTTCGATGATTTTTTTACGATCACCAAGGCCGCACACGAATTCAAAGCCTTTTATGATTTCCTCGATCTGTACCACACCCCTTATAAGCCGCTGTACAAGTGCCGGATGGGTCACCTCGCCATCGAAATAACAGGCTGATGCGACAGCGCCGCCGGCAGTCGCGGCACGCCCGGCCGGCGGCTTCGACCGACCAGTGCTCCGCTTCGCCGCTAATGCCCGGGCAGAACGAGCTTCAGCCTGTGCAATGTGGTATCTCCCCTGATATGGGTATTGGCGATCCGGATAGGCAGCAATACCGTTCCGTTTAGCGGGAAATCCTGGTCATGGGTGTAAATGCCCTGCGCGGTGAACCGGTAGAAATTCGCGCCGCCGATGAGGGTCTTGCCATCGGCCAGTAGAGTACCGATATCGTAGCAGCTGAAGATGTCTACGGTGGGAAACCCGTTCATGAACGTATAGTCGGTGAAAGACTGCCCGGTCGTATTGGTGGTGGAAACGCTGATCGTCTTCGCCGCCGGGTTGATGTGGGTCACATAGGTGCCGGATGGGAGCATGGGAATATCCAGCCGTTCGCCTACTGCGGGGAACGCCCCCTGTACCGCCTCGATCGTATTGTCCCCCGCGGCCAGGTTCCCCGTAAACGGGGAAGAATTATTGACATAGTAGTCCAGCCACAGGTTCAGCCGCATTCCTTCCCGGATGCCCAGGGCGAGATTGCGCAAATGGACGGTGCTGCCGTCGATGTCCGATACGATGCCGACAGGATAGGTCGTCGCACTGTATTGCATGAACAGGTCGGTGTAGGGAAGGTGATCGGTAAGGATCAGGTCGCCCGGTTCGAGCACCCGCGCCTCGGCAATCGAACTCAGGTTGAAAGAAGCGGTCCAGTTGCTGTAATTGACATGCAGCAAGGGCGTTCCGGTCAGTCGGGCCGTCCGTTCGTAATTATCGTGATAGGTGATCCGGTAGAGGACGTCTCTGCCATAGTTGGGGTCGCGAAAATAGTAGGTGTTTCCATTGTAGACCGGATCGGCGCCCTTGCCATTGGAGCCCCGGAAAGGGTAGGGAGAAAAGGGCGACACCTGCGTGTTGTTGCCCGAGCCCAGCACACCGTCGGAGTAATACATGCCGACGTGCCGGAATACGGGAGAGGGATAAATGGCGTTGTTGTCGAGATTGACGGCAACCGGCGGTTCATTCATGAGGCCGCCCTCGAAAAAGTCCCCGCACCCGGACAGGACCAACCGCATGCGCAGACCACCCGTATAGCTCCGGAGCATACAGTTCCGGAAGCTGGCGCCCGAACCCAAAACAAAGAAATCGGGGTAAGGCAGACCGGCGGCCTGGGTAGCGAAATCGAACTGACAATCCTCGAACGACAAAGTGGCCGACCCGCCGGCAAACCCGATCCGGAACAGTTGTTCCGCATAGACATTGCGGAATACGCCGCCAAACGAATTGGCGTTGATCGCGCATAGCTCCTTGACCGCCTCGGCGATGTTTACCCCGTCGACAAACGGTACCGCGGCGCCGTCGCCATGCCCGAAACCAAAATGGACGTTGTCGAAAACGGTGTGCGTGCCGCCCCATACTTTCAGTCTCTCGACATGGCATTCTTTCGACTGCGCCTGGCCCATGGCATAGGCTACCTTGTTGTAACTGATATCGCAGTCCAGGACATCGACCAGCTCGCCGTTCTGCTGGTTCGAAGGGGTGATCATGACGCCGACGACAAAATTCAGGATCGAACATCCGGAGATCTCGACAGCCGTCGATCCGCCGCGGCCAAGACCTGCCGGGCACCAGGCATGCAGACCGGGGTAAAGCTCGGAGGGGGACCGATAGGCCGCCGAATCGGAGAACGGATCGATCACAATGCCGGCGTAGGGAGAGCGGGGGTCTTGTCTTGCCGAGCCGTCTGTCCACTGCGCAAACGACAGCGTGTCCACCTGGACCGGGGTCAGGTGGTTGGGGAAGGTGAACTGTCCCCGGATAACGAGATTTTTGATTTGTACTCCTTTACCCGATTGAATGCCGATGGCGAAACTATTGTTGAAGGCCGGCAGCAGGATAGCCGCCCCCTGGCCGAGGTCCCGTGAGCTGGCCGGCCCGACCAGGTTGACGCTCGACTGCCGGTAGGTATGACCTTCCAGCCGCGCGATCAGCAGAGGCCGGCTGATGCGATAGCTGCCGGAGGGAAAATAGAGCGTCCTTCCTGCCGCGAAAGGCTGATTCAATACGTAATCGATCGCTTTTTGCAATGCGGGCCAGTCATCTGTGGCGCCATTCCCTACCGCGCCGAACCAGCGGACATTCAGGATGCCTTGGTCGACGATCCTTTTGTAGAGCACACCGTCCGGCGTTCTCAGCGTCATTACGCTGTCGTCTGCGCTGTTCCTGTCCGACGGGTCGGGAACGAAAACCCCTTCCCTTCCGGGGTCTGTCAGAAAAAAGCTCTGCCCGATCGCCGACGAAGAGCGAATGGTCCTGAATTCGGATAAATTGATTCGCGTCTCTTGTGCGAGCGCGGAGGAGAGCTCCAGGACCGCCAGCAGGAGGATCAGTAAGGGTTTCATAAAAGACCGGCTTTTCAATTTAGATTCAAATATATTAAACATCAAAATCTCTTATATTTGCAG
>DASZYU010000135.1:0-11496 GCA_035545215.1 Puia sp. | reverse complement strand
CAGCCGGAGAGGGCAACTCGATACAATACGAGTGGGACTGTTTTTATTATATCAATGCGCAGGCCAATACGCTCCTTCAGGCCTTAAACAATCCCGCGCTTAAACTGACCGGCGACGCCGCTACGAAGACCCGGCTGCTGCAAGCATGGGCATACTACTGGAAAGGCTACGCTTATTCCAAGATCGGCTCGATGTACCTGGCGGGCGTCATCGATGACTCGCCCGACAGCACCTCCAAAGGGGTGACCAGCGGTCTCTATGTTCCGCACGACCAGGTGATCGCCGCGGCCAACAAAAATTTCGATCAGGCAGCCTCTATCTTCGGCGCTATCACCGAGAACGCCGACTATGACGCCACCTTCAGGCTCATGATCCCCACCTTCAACCAGCCCAACCAGATCATCACGCCGGCCATGTGGGTTCGCCAGATCAAGAGTTTCGAGGCCCGCAACTATATGGCTAACCACAAGGTAAAGACGATGACGAGCGCCGACTGGACGACGATACAAAACCTGGCCGCGGCCGGCATGACACCGGCCGACTATACGTTGGAATGGGGCGTGGCTCCTGCCGGTGTGCCCGATCTCACCAAGGGCCTCGGCTTCCTGTTCCATCCGATGATGCTGCATTCCTATTCCGGCGGCCTGTCATTCGTAAGCGAACGGTTCATCCAGGATATTATGCCGGGCGACCTGCGGCTCAACGCGTTCAAACCCTATCCCGGCGGAGCGGTGGTCAATGTGCTGAACCGGGGCATCCAGTTCGGCACCCGCTACATCCCTATTGACTTCGAAGACACGACCGCCGCCTACAAAGGCAAAGGCAGATATGCTACCGAGAATTTTGATCCGAGGGCGCTCGTTCCCATCGCCCCTACCTGGGAAGAAACGGCGCTCATGACAGCCGAGGCCGACATCTACCTGGGCAATGTCGACGCAGGTCTCCAGCTGATCGATGCGGTGCGCGCCTCCCAGGGCGCTGGCCTGCCCACGCTGGCCGGTTCGGGTATTTCCGCCGACTCCGCACTCGTGCACCTGCACAGCGAACGTCGCATCGGTCTGTATTTGCACAATGTATCCTGGTACGACGCCCGCCGCTGGGGCATCAACGAACCCGCCGCTCAGGGCGGAGGCAGGATCGGCAATGTCGTAATTCCTGGCAGCCTCATCGGCAGCGGCTCATACCAGGTGCTTCCCTGCAAGATCGACTACTCCTTCTCCGATTATTGGGACGTACCGCAAAACGAGCTCGATTTCAATCCGACGGCTTCCGGTTCGGCGCCCGTAAAGAATTGACGGCCTCGCACAAAACGAAAGACCCGGCTCATCGCCGGGTCTTTTTTTTATTTAAAGCTCAGATGGACCTGGCCTCCTCCGCCGTCCACCTTCACCGGTATCCCGCCCCCGTTCAGTGTCCCGTTGATATGGTGTTCGTCCACATCGCCCCTGAAATTACTCATGGTCGTCGTATGAACGCGATCGCCGCTGACCCGAAGATCGATGCCCTGTCCCTGCGGCAGATTGAGACTGATATCGCCACCGGAATTCGAAAGGTCCACATACTTCCCCGGCGAGACGAGATCCACGTGGATATTGCCGCCGCTGGTGGATGCCTCCAGCGAGGCAGACACCTCATCCAGGTCGATATTCCCGCCGGACGTGTGCGCCTGCAATTCGCCATTGATCTTTCCGCCCTCTACCGTGCCACCCGAAGTCCTCGCATGGATGGTCCCCTTTATCGCGCGCAACGAAACATTTCCCCCGGACGTCTCGAGCCCGATCTTGCCTTCGCAACGGGCGGCATCCATATTTCCGCCGCTGGTCGAAAGATCGATATCGTCATGACTGTCGGTGATCGAAACGTTCCCGCCACTGGTCCTGCCGACGATGGTGCCCGTCAAATGATCGATGTCCAGGTTCCCGCCGCTGGTCTTGAAATCCTGCGATCCCGACAGGTTTTTCATCGAGATGTTCCCCCCGCTCGTACGCACATGACTGCCGACCGCCTCGGGTGTAAAGACGCGGAACGAGATCGACAGGCCCCTTCTCCACGTGTTCTGCCAACCTGCTTTCTGTTTGGCAATCGCAACCAGTTTGTTCCCTTCCATCCCCACTTCCAGGTCGTACTGCTCATCCAGCATCTTGCGGATCTCCTCCTTGCCCGGCTCGTGCCGCCCATCACTCGAAACAAAGACTTCCACGCGTGCATCGCCGCTGGCTTCGCCCTGTACACTGATGTTGCCGCCCGATGTCCGGATGTCGAGGTCCTTTACCGCGGCGCGTGGGAACGTTTTGGTCATAAAAGGTTGCTGCCCCGGATATTGCGCCCCGGCCGTCAAAGCGGCCAGGCCACCGATCAATAGCAAGGAGAGTTTTTTCATATTTGTCAGTTTTATTTTTGAAAGTCGGCCCCGGCGCCCGTATGTTGCATGACGCACCGTCCGTTTCCGTGCGTCGGCGGAAACCCGTTGTATCGAAAACGGACATGTCCTCATCAAAAAATACCGCCAACCGCTTCAATAACAACAGTTAGCGCATCGGCCCTATGGATAGGGCGCAACTTTCATGCTGAAAAATTCCATTGCGCTCCCCAAGGGCCTTCTCACGCCAAAAAATCGAAGACCCTGGCGAATAGTATCATGACGGCGCAAATTATTCAATACCGCAAAAGCCGGTATACGCTTCCCCTCTTCCCAGTCCATTCCACCAACCATCCATCCCCCGCTTTGGCCGAATGCGTTTTATGCCCTTCCAATTTCAGCGGAACCGCACTGCGCACCCGACACACGCCATCCGCACGCGGAACGACCACCGCATCCACCACCTGCCCATCCTTCCAGGACGCATCCACCACGAAACCGCCCCTGGCCACCAATCCCTTGAACGACCCATCTTTCCACGCTTCCGGCAACGCCGGCAGGAGATCGATCACGCCCTCCTGGCTTTGCAGCAACATTTCCGCAACTCCCGCCGTCCCCCCGAAATTCCCGTCTATCTGAAAGGGCGGACAGGCATCGAAAAGATCCGGATACACGCCGCCCCCGCTGCTATGCCCGTCTTCATGCGTCAATTGAAGCAGCCGCGTGAACAACCGGTGAGCATGATTCCCATCCCGCAGCCGCGCCCAAAGACTCACTTTCCAGGCCATGCTCCAGCCGGTCCCTCCGTCGCCCCTCAACTCCAGCGCCTTCTTCGCCGCTGCCGCCAAAGCCGGTGTCCGGCTGACCGATATCTCATTCGCCGGATACACCGAATACAAATGCGAGACATGCCGGTGATGCGGATCGGGCGACGCGTAGTCCTTATACCACTCCTGCAACTGGCCCTCTGCGCCGACCTTGTACGGGAATAACCGCGCCCGCGCCGCAACGATCTTCCCGCCCATCTCCCTGTCCACACCAAGCACCTTCTCCGCCGCCGTCATGTTGTCGAACAGATCGCGGATGATGCCCATGTCCATGGTAGTACCCACCGACACATCCGCCGCTTTATGATCGGCATAGATGAAATCGTTCTCCGGCGACATCGAAGGCGCCGTCACCAGATGGCCCTCCTTATCCGGCACGAGCCAGTCGAGGATGAATCGCGTCGCCCCCTTCATCAGGGGATAGGCCGTATCCCTTAAGAACCGCCGGTCGCCCGTATACAAATAATGCTCCCAAAGATGCCGCACCAGCCACGCTCCGCCCATCGGCCAGTTGGCCCATTTGGGTTCCCCATGACCCATTCCACCAACCGGTGTCGCCATCGCCCACTCATCGCTGTTATGATGCGTGACCCATCCCGATGCCCCGTAATATTCCTTTGCTGCGCGTGCGCCATTGACCGACAACGCTTCGATCAATCCGAACAGGGGCGTCGTCATTTCGCTCAGGTTGCATTCCTCGGCCGGCCAGTAATTCATCTCGAGGTTGATATTGGTCGTGTAGTTCGAAGACCAGGGCGCTTGCAGCTCCGAATTCCAGATGCCCTGCAGGTTGGCCGGCACTCCGGGCGTCCGGCTGCTGCTGATTAATAAATAGCGCCCGTATTGGAAATACAAAGCCTCCAGACCGGGATCAGCCGCCCCCTTCGTGTACGCCGCCAACCGATCGTCGGTCGGCAGTCGCTTTTCTCCAGTTTCCCCCGGCAGCGCCGCGCCCTTGCCCGAATCGCCCAACCGCAACGAGACGCGGTCGAAATAGCGATGCGCATCCCTTTCGTGCGCTTCCCACAACGCCGTATAACTTTTCCTCATCGCTTTTTCCAAAACAGCCTGCGCATCCCCGATGCCCATGGGGCACGCGTCGAAACCCCTGAACCCCGTCGACACCGCAACGTACAACACCAGTTCGCTCGCGCCTTCTGCCACGATCCGATCACCCTCGTAGTCGATCTTTCCACCCTGATGCGTCACACCGCCCCTGAGCGCCCACCGCATTCCATGACAACTATCGCCGTCGTCATAACGCACCGGCAGCTTGCTGTTCACATAATTCGGTTCGACATGCACCGGCGCCTTGCCACCGATGCCCCAATAAGGGCCCGAACCATCACCCCGGCCGGATTCCTTCACATGCCGGTTTCTTAACAGGCTCGACGCCGATATGCTCAGGTTCAACGCACCCGGCCTGCTGCAGGTCCAGCGAACGACCATCACGCCGTCCGGCGCGGAAACGAATGCCTCACGCGTATACTCGACACCGTTAACAGTATACTTCGTGCTCGCCACCGCATCTCGGATGTCCAATTCACGCCTGTACCCGCTGAAGGCGGTATCCTCGCCGCTCCCCCGCGCTCCTGCGACGCGCCTCCCGGGCGTATCGGTCCCAAAATCCTGGTGGATATGGAGATCGCCCAACGGCAGGTAGCTCTCCGACCAAACCCCCTGCATCTTTCTGGCCAGCGTTTCCGCCGTCGGATAATCTTCCGCGAACAAGGCCTTTCTCAGCGGCTCCAACCATTGCCGCGCGTCCGGGTTCACCGGACCGCGTTCGGGGCCTCCCGACCACAAGGTCGCGTCGTTCAGAGCGATCCGCTCATCTGCCACACCGCCGAAGACCATCGCCCCCATCTTCCCGTTCCCCAGGGGCAACGCCTCCGTCCACACCGCGGCCGGCCGCTCATACCACAACAGGTTCGCGCCGTCGCCTGCATGACGCGGTTGCGCAAAAAGCCCGACACTAACGGTGATGAGGCTGGCAGTTAAAAAAACCGGTTTCATGCCGACAAGATACTGTAAATTTAAGATCATGTCACGGACCGGTCCTTCAACCGCGTTTGATCATAAACGGCTTTCACGGTTCACCCTTTCAGATCCACGATAACATTTATCGTCAACGCTACGATCACCGTATTGAAAAGGAACGAAAGCATCCCGTGCAGCAGCGCGACGCGACGTATCTGTCTCGAAGAGATCTCGATGTCGGAAACCTGGAACGTCATTCCGATCACGAACGAAAAATAACAGAAGTCCATGTAGTCCGGCCACAGTTCGTTCGGGATCTGCAGCGCTGCGGTGCGCGGATCGGGGTCCAGCGGATGGTCGCCATAGTATAGGAAAGCATAGCGGTAGGCAAACATCGTATGCAGCAGCAGCCACGAACAGGTGACGCCCGTGATATAGATAATGGTTTCCGCCAGCTTGCCCAACTGCCAGGGTTCCTTGTTTTGCAGCAACAGCAGCACGCCCATCAGGCTGCCGAAGGTGGCGACCAGCACGATCAGGAATACAACCACCCGGCCGGCATCCTCCTGCTTGGCCAGGACGCGTATCTGCCGCGGACGCATCGAGGTAAAAATGATGCCGCTGAAAATGACCATGGTGAGGCTGAAACAGTCCCACCCGATCATCACCCTCGTTATACTCTCCATGCGAATCGGCAACAAACAGGCGGATATGATCCCGGCAATAACGAGACTGGCGAGAAGCTTGGCAATAGAAGGCAATCGGTGAAACCACGTCGGGCAGTTCAGGTATTCGGGCATGAGGCAAATTACCACCTTCCCGCAACTACGCAAAAAATTAGCGCCCCGTGGCGCACGCACGATCTCCCGCCACCCCGCGGTCAACTCGCAATTTCTCGGTAAATTCATACCAAATTTCATCCCATGGCTTTCTCGCTCACCATCAATAACAAACCCGTCCGGGTGGATGCCGAACCCGACATGCCCCTGTTGTGGGTCATCCGCGATCTGGTCGGTCTGAAAGGCACCAAGTTCGGCTGCGGCATTGCGCAATGCGGCGCCTGTACAGTACACCTCGGCGGAAGCGCGGTCAGGTCCTGTGGCATCCCCATCTCGGCCGTCGAAGGGCAGAAGATTACCACGATCGAGGGTCTGACTGGCGACAAACTCGGTGAATCCGTCCAGCAAGCCTGGATCGACGGGAACGTGCCGCAATGCGGCTACTGCCAGTCCGGCCAGATCATGAGCGCCGTCGCCCTGCTCCGGCACAATCCCAGGCCTTCCGATGCGGAAATCGACGTCGCAATGCAGGGAAACATCTGCCGGTGCGGCTGCTACGACCGCATCCGCAAAGCCATCCACGCTGCGGCGGCACAAAAAACACCGGCACATCCATCCAGTCTGAAAAAACCGCTTAGCCATGCCTGAACATAAAATAGCCCGCCGCGAGTTCCTGAAACACACCGGGTTTTCCGCCGCCGCACTGATCCTGGGCCTGTCGGCACATCACGACGCGGAAGCCACCGTCGCCAAACTCCATGCTACCGGCCTTCCCCTCACGGGCCCGGACGGACTTCCCCTCGCGGGACCCGGCGGCATCGGGGGACCGTTCGGCATCACCCCTTATATCATTATCGAGCCCACCGGCAGGATCACGATCATCAACCCCAAACCCGAAATGGGCCAGGGCACTTACCAGTCCATCCCCGCCCTCATCGCCGAAGAGTTGGAGATCCCGCTCGAAGGAACGACCATCCTCACCAGCTGGGGACAGAAAGATATTCCCGGTCAATCGGCCGGCGGCAGCTCATCGGTCCGGGGCAGTTATGCGCAGCTGCGAAAAGTGGGCGCGGCGGCACGCGAAATGCTCCGCACCGCGGCATCCAGACAATGGAATGTCCCGCTGGAAGAATGCGCGGCGGACAATGCGCGCATCGTGCACCGGCCCTCCGGCAGAAGCCTCGGCTATGGCGACCTCGTGGAGAGCGCTTCAAAACTCGAAGTCCCCGGCAACCCGCCGCTCAAAGACCCGAAAGATTTCAAGCTCCTGGGCAAGCCCATGCCTCGCCTCGACATCCCGCTCAAGGTGACGGGTAAGGCCGTTTATGGCATCGACACCGAGCTGCCCGGAATGGTCTACGCGTCGGTAGAACGATGCCCCGTCTTCGGCGCCAGACTGGTCAGCTATGACGACACCGCTGCGCTCAAGGTGAAAGGCGTTCTCCGGACGGTAAAGGCCGAACGCGTCCTTGGCAAAAATCACTATGAAGGCGTAGCCGTCATTGCGGAAAACTACTGGGCCGCGCTAAAGGGCCGCAAGGCCTTAAGGGTGCAATGGGATTACCAGGGTTTCGATCGGTTCAATTCGAACGAATTCGAACAACACCTTCGCGATCTTGCAGCGACCGATGGCGTGATCGCCCACAACAGCGGGGATTTCGATGCCGCTATGGCGGCTGCGCCGCACAAGGTCGAAGCCCTCTACGAAACCCCGGTGGTAGCGCACGCTACCATGGAACCGATGAATTGCCTGGCCCACTGGCAGGAAGGCGACAAGGTGGACGTCTGGACTTCCGTGCAAGGAGCCGGTATCGTCACGCGCGAACTCTCGCAGACGCTCGGTATTCCCCAGGAAAACATCACCGCGCACATTTCGTTCCTTGGTGGTGGTTTCGGGCGGCGCCTGGCTGCCGACTACGCCGCGGAGGCCGCGGGTATTTCAAAAACCATCGGCAAACCGGTCAAGGTCATCTGGACGCGCGAGGACGATATTCAGCTCGGGCCTTTCCGCCCCATGACCTTCTCCGCGATGAAAGGCGCCGTGTCCGCCGAAGGGAAAGGCGTCGCCTTCCAGCATAAGGTGATCTCGCCCTCTATCAGCGCGACAAAGTCGGATAGATACGATAAGACCAAACCCGATCGCTCCATGACCGAAGGCATCAGCGACCAGGACTACGAGTTCCCGAATATGAAGAATGCGTACGTCTTTGCCGACATCCATATTCCCATGCAACCCTGGCGTTCCGTCACCAGCAGCACGCTGGCCTTCGCCCACGAATGTTTCATCGACGAAATGGCCGCCGCCGCCGGCAAAGACCCGCTCGATTTCCGCCTGACCCTGCTGACAAAAGAGTCGGACACCAAACGCGTCCTCACGCATTTGCGCGAAGTATCGCACTGGGACAAACTGCTTCCGAAAGGCTGGGGAAGAGGTGTCGCCCAATATAAATTCTTTGCGGGGCTCTGCGCCAACGTCATAGAAGTGTCGACAGGAAAAGACGGCGGGATCAAGGTGGAAAGAGTTTGCTCGGTCATCGATCTCGGCACAGTCGTCAACCCGGACACGGTCCGTGCGCAGGTGGAAGGCGCCATCGTCATGGGCCTCGTCGCAGCGGTCAAGGACGGCATCCGTTTCGAGGCCGGCCGTTCCGTCCAATCCAATTTTCACAACAACCGGATGTTGCGCATCAATGAAATGCCGGCCGTCGAAGTGCATATCCTTGCCGAAGGCGGACCTTTCATGAAAGGAGTGGGCGAGCCGGGCTTGCCGCCGGTCGCGCCGGCGCTTGCCAATGCCGTGTTCGCGGCAACGGGGAAGCGTATCCGCCGGTTACCATTCGATCTCGCAAAAGTGTAACCCACGGCCCCCGGGTTCCGCAAACCTAAAATCAACGCCCAATGCATAAAGCCCTGCTCCGTACCGTCGCTCTGGTGTTCCTCCTGCCCGCGCTGCGCCTTTCCGCCCAGCCCTACAACCCGGCCATCGATGTGCAGCACTATGACTTCCGGTTGTGGCTCAGCGACAGCAGCGACTGCATCCGCGGCGAAGCATCCATCACCCTGGAGTTCCGCGAACCCGTCAGCGAATTCCATCTCGACCTCACCCGAAAGAATGCCGATGGCAAAGGCATGACGGTCTCCTCGGTCAGCGAAAATGGGAAACCCATTCGCTTCACCCAGCGGGATCGGCAACTCGTCCTCCATACCTCCGGCACACCCGGCAACGCCCACTCTTATCTCGTCGATTATGAAGGCATCCCCGCCGACGGGCTCATCATCTCGAAAAATAAATTCGGCAGCCGCGGCTTCTTCGGCGACAACTGGCCCAACCGCGCCCATAACTGGCTGCCCTGCGTCGACGATCCCTCGGACAAGGCGACGCTCGACTGGCATATCACCGCCCCGGATCACTACGTAGTAGTGGCCAACGGGGCATTACGGGGCGAAAAGCCCCTCCCCGGCCATCTCAAGCTCACCCAATGGAAAGAGTCCGTGCCGCTGGCCCCTAAGATCATGGTCATCGGTGTCGCGGATTTCGCCGTCGATCACCCCGGCGACGCCATGGGAATACCCGTTTGGAACTATGTCTACCGCCAGAACAGGGAGGAGGGATTCCGCAGCTATGCCGTCGCGCTCGGCATCCTTCCCTTCTACATCACGCACATCGGTCCTTATCCATTCGAAAAGGAAGGCAACGTACAATCGAAGACGCGCTTCGGCGGCCTCGAGAATGCAAGCGCCATCTTTTACTTCGAAGGCTCCGTGGGTTCGCCCGGGATAGAGTCGCTGATGGCGCACGAGATAGCGCACCAATGGTTTGGCGATGCTGCCACGGAGACGCAATGGAGACATCTCTGGCTCAGCGAAGGCTTCGCCACCTACATGACCCTCTGTTACCTGGAAAACAAATATGGGACCGACACCCTCCGCGCAGGCCTGCGCAACGACCGCGCAAAGGTCATCGCATTTGAAAAACGTCGCTTCACCCCCATCGTCGACACCGGGGTGAAAGACGACTACATGCAGCTGCTCAACCCGAACAGTTACGAAAAAGGCGGCTGGCTGCTGCACATGCTGCGACGCGGGCTCGGAGACGCCACGTTCTGGAAAGGCATCTCCGCCTACTACACGACCTATCGCAACAAGAACGCCTCGAGCGCCGATTTCGAACACGTCATGGAGACGGCCAGCGGCAAGGACCTCCGCACGTTCTTCCACCAATGGCTCGATATGCCCGGCCACCCTCACGTCACCATTTCCTGCAAATACGATCCCGATAAACGATCCCTCGGTATCGACTTTACACAACACGACCTCGCCCCCGCGCACCGGTCATCCGGCAACACTGTCGCCGACCCCGATGCCCCCGGTGACCCCCTCTTCTCCTTCCCGCTCGATTATTCCGTCGACGGCACGCTCCATCATATCGACATCCATGACCGCATTACACACGTCGACCTTCCGTTGCCGCAAAAACCCGCTACGCTCACCCCGGACCCCGATGTCAATCTCCTTGCAGACTTCGAGGTTACGGGATTATAAGCTTGTAAGACCGTCGTTATTTCGGTTTCAGCTTCGGCGCCATCCGCATCAGCGCCCCCGGCGCCAAACGGTTCAGCACCAAGGCGAACGCTTCGCCGCTCCGCTTGCCGATATAAGCCTCGAATGCCCCGCGGGCGACTGCCCGCAGGATTTGCTGCGCCGCCTGGGCGGCAGGCAATCCCTGTTCTATATTTTCCGATGTCTTCCCCATCGGCGTCCCATCCTTCGTCAGGACATGTTGCGCAATATTGGTCTGCACATAACCCGGCGTAAGTACCGTCACCCGCACGCCCATCGGCGATACCTCTGCGCGCAGGCAATCGAAAAAACCATGCAAGGCGTGTTTGGCGGCCGCATAAGCCGACCGCATCGGCGTCCCTATCTTCCCCATGACGCTGCTCACGACGACGAAATGACCGCTCCGCCGTTCCAGGAAATGCGGCAGCAAGGCCTTCGTCAGCGCGACATAACTGAAATAGTCCAGCTCCATCACCTGCCGGTGTACCGATAGCTCGGTCTCCACAACCAAACCCCGCTGACTGACGCCCCCATTATGGACCATGATGTCCACCTGGCCAAAGGCCCCGATCGCCTCCGCTACATGTGTTTCGAACGAGGCGATGTCCAGCAGGTCCATCGGCAATACGCGCGCCAGTTCCGGATGCGCACAATTCCTTTTAACCCGTTCCAATTCCTCTATCCGCCTGCTGGACAACAACAGCTTCGCGCCGGCTGCCGAGAAAGCATAAGCCAACGCTTCACCGATACCCGAAGAGGCGCCGGTGATCCATACGACCTGGCTGGTAAAGCTTTTCATGTCTTAAAAATACGAAAGCCATCCTTCCGGATGGCTCCCGCGTGTTGATTTTTCAAAAGTATTATTGACCCGTATCGCCCGAATGACTATCCTGGTATTCCGGTCCGTCGCTCGAAGACGAGCCGTTGTCCTTGTTGTTCTTCGGCTGCGCGTTGTTCCGTTCGTAGTTCCGCCTGGAATTGAAGAAATAAT
>DASZYU010000134.1:0-3332 GCA_035545215.1 Puia sp. | reverse complement strand
AGCGCTCGTCATCCTGAACTGGAATACGTCTCATTACCTGGCCAGGTTCCTTCCTTTCCTGTTGTCGACAACCTATCCAAATAAAAAAATATACGTCATCGACAACAATTCCACCGACGATTCGATTGAAATGCTCGGGTTGCATTTCCCGATGGTCACGGTGCTGCCGATGAAGGAGAACAAGGGGTTCGCCGGAGGATATAATTTCGGTCTGGCCACGATCAGCGCCGACTATTACCTCATCGTCAATTCGGACATCGAGGTCACGCCCGGTTTTATCGAGCCGCTGGTCAGTCTGCTCGAACGCAATCCAGCTATCGGCATTTGCCAGCCGAAGCTGCGCGCGCTGGACCAACGGGACAGTTTTGAATATGCCGGCGCCGCCGGCGGCTGGATCGACGGCATCGGTTTGCCTTTCGCGAGGGGGAGGGTGCTCACTACCATCGAAAAGGACTTCGGTCAGTACGACTGCACGGAAGAAATATTCTGGGCGACGGGTGCGTGCATGTGTTTCAGCTCCCGGCTGTTTCGAAAGACGGGCGGCTTTTACGATTTCTATTATATGCACCAGGAGGACATCGACCTTTGCTGGCGCGTTCGAAACATGGGTTTCTCGATCTATGCCTGCCCGGAGTCCGTCGTTTATCACAAGGGGGGTGGCAGCCTGTCGTGGGAAAACTACCTGAAGACCTTTCTCACGTTCCGCAATAACTATATCCTGATCTCGAGGAACCTGCCCTTCCTTCATGCCGCGGCTATCCTCGCCGTCCGGATGGTCACCGATCTGTTCGGCTGCCTTTATTTCTTATTACGCAAGGAACCCGGTATCAGCAAGGCCATGCTGAAAGCGATCCTGTCTTATTTCCGGTGGCTGATCGCATACCCGGACAAACGCAATCCACAACCGAAGGGCTGGAAAAGAATGCCCTGCGTTTACAAGGGAACCATTCTTATTCCCTATTTTCTTAGAAATAAAAGAAAATTTACAGAACTTGTTGCGGCAAAAAGGCCTTTGCATGCTGGAAACGCTCCTACGTAATGTAAACCGTCGCCGGAAAGAACAGTTGTTTCGCTCTCCGCTTTTCCATACCGCGCGATCGTATGCTTTTGTCGGCGTCGGGGTCCACAGTCTGACCAATCTCTACCCCCTTCTCCGGCTTTTCAATATCCGATTGAAATACGTCTGCACGCGACATTCCGATTGGAGCAGGCAGCTTTCGCCGTTGTTCCCCGATTGCCGGTTCACCCACGACCCCATCGATATCGCGCGCGATGAGGCGATTGCCGGCGTTTTCGTGTGTGCCGACCCCGACGCGCATTTCGACCTGGCCCGTCTGTTCCTCGGCGCTCAAAAACCCGTCTTTATCGAGAAGCCGCCCTGTTCGGACCTGACGCAACTGAACCAGTTGTTGGCGCTCGACCCCGGCGGCATTTGCAAGGTGGGTTTGCAACGGCGATACTGGCCCGGCAACCGCTATCTCCAAAAAAAGATCCGGCAGTCGACCCACTATCGCTATCATTTTGAAACGGGGCCCTATCCGCAAGGCGATGTCTACACCGAATTGTTCCTGCACCCGCTGGATTACTGCGCCTACCTTTTCGGCGATCTCCGGCTCGAGTCCTTTTCCAGCCACTCGCATCCCACGGGTACGACGCTCCAGGCGCACGTTACGCACGATGGCGGCTGTTCGGGTCTGCTCGAGTTGTCCACCGGCGGATCGTGGAATGCCGCGGTCGAAAAGCTGTCGGTGCATACGCCAAAAGAAGCGCTGGATGCCGAATATCCCGCCTCGGTCCGCGGCGTGCCCGCACCCGGAAGGCTGTTGAACCTGCCGACCGAGCGGTTGCTGAACCAGGCGCCCGTTTCCAGAACCTATTATTCGGGCTGCCCGTCGCTCATCCCGGCGCTCGAATACAATCCCTTGGTTGCACAGGGATTTTACCACGAGATCGAAGCCTTTCTTTCGCTGACGGAGGGGAAGGATGCGCGCGTCTGTCGCAACGACCTCCCGTCGCTGGTTCATACTTATGAGCTGATCGGACAATTCAAACGGGCCCGGGGGAAGGCCTAGCCGCGTTTCATCGCCTGTCCGTAGGAAAGATTTTCGTCTGCATCCCATTTGTAGTAGCCCAACAGCTTGGTCGTGGTCCACCGGCCGAAGTAGCGCTCCATCGTCCGGTACAGGATGATATCGTATTTCCGGTGATAGCTGACCCAGCATTGATTGCAGTTGCGCGAATGATGCTGCTGGAGCGCGTTGCTCGCCGAGGAATTGAAGATCTCGTCCAGGCTTTTCCCGTGGATATTGCCCAGCGGCGTATCCAGGTGCTGGCAGATGGGCACCTTGCCGTCGGGCAGTACGATCACGCTGTCGAGAATGCTGTGGCACCCGAGGCGCAGCTTGCCCGAGCGCCAATTTTCATACAATTTCAGATAGTCGTAGTTTTCGCTGAAGGCTTTGATCTCCTCGGGTATCGCCGTGATGCGTGAGACCGGATTGCCGCCCGCGACAGCAGCCTCACTCGCGCCCGGTGAACCCGGCACTGCTTCCGGCGCACCCGCGACCCCCGGCACTGCTGCTTTTTCCTGCAACGCCCTGGCCTTCCGGTAGGTCAATACTTCCTCCTTCTTATGCTGGCCGAAATACGACCTTCCCGCGTCTTCGATCGTGTCGAAGAAGGGGATATTGTTGTAGATGCCCACCCGCAGAAAGACCCCGTTCTCGCTGCACACCGCCGCCACGTGCTTCAGGTCGTCAAAATCGTTGTAAGGCGACAAGGTGAACATGACAAAGATCGGAACGGTGTTCCGGAGTTCGCGGATGACGCGGATCACGCGATCGTATCCTTCCTTGCCGCGCATATGCAGGTACGTTTCCCGGTCGCCGTCCAGCGAAATGTACAATCTGCGGGGGCGCCACTTTTGCACGGCACCGATCAGCCGGTCGGGTTGCAAACAGTTGGAGAACAGATCGTAATTCCGGTGATGGGTGGCAAACCATTCAAGGATCCGGTCCGCCTGCGAATGCAAAAGGAATTCGCCGCCTTCCAGCCCGACCATCGTGGAAGGATGCACGCACCCGCTGCGCATGATCTTTTCGATCGATTCGAAAGGGAGCTCCGTCGCCGGCCGCTTGGCCCAGATCAGGCAATGCCGGCAGGCCGAATCGCAAACATCGGTGGCGTAGATCATCAGCGACGACAACCGCTTGTTTTCCGGCCGCAGCCGGTTATGGATCAGATTGTACCCCCGCCCCGCATATTCTGACAATGAAAACATGATGTTTGTCGGCCTTTACGGCAAAGCTACTCTTTTCAAACGGACTTTATCC
>DASZYU010000133.1:0-12825 GCA_035545215.1 Puia sp. | reverse complement strand
TGTAGGGGACGCCGCTGGGTTTGATGGCGAAAACGGCGAGGGCGCGGTCAGCCGCGCTGACATTGCCGAAGGTGAACAGGACGAGGCCGAGTTTTGGCAGCTGTTTGTTGGCCTCATAGGCCGCTTCCTGGATATGCACGTATTTGCCTTTCGATTTAGACATGGTCGGAAATTTGAATGGAGGCTGCGTCGGAATGAGCCGACCGCTGTGAATCGGATGATGTGGTGGCGCGTTCGATGAAGGCGCCCAGGTCGGTGTATTGCCGGTAGCGTCCTTCGTAAACTTTCACGCGGCGCGCGTCCGGTGTATAGCTGGCGTCGAAGCCTTTGCCGATGGCGGACATTGCATCTTCCACCTTCGGGTAGAGACCGGCGGCAGTGGCGGCGAACATGGCGGCCCCGAGCGCGCAGGTCTGTTCGGAAGCATGGATGCGCAGCGGCATATCCAGGACATCGGCCATCATTTGCATGATGAAGGGAGATTTTTTGGCTACACCGCCAAGGCCGATGAGGCCCTTCACCGGGATGCCTTCGCTGACAAAGCGGTCGACGATCGCTTTTGCGCCGAAACAGGTGGCTTCGGCGATGGAATGGAAAAGCCGGGGGGCGTCGGTGCCGAGACTGAGACCGGAGACCGCCCCTTTCAGCAACTGGTTGGCATCGGGGGTGCGCCTGCCGTTGAACCAGTCGAGGGCGAGCGGTGCGTCTGCGGTGGGCTGGAGTGCGGCGGCCTTGCGGCTGAGTTCGGGGATGATCTTGTCGATCAGCCCGCCTGCGTCGGGGACGAGCTGTTGCAGCGGCCAGGAAAGGATATCGCGGAACCAGGCATAGGCGTCACCGAAAGCAGATTGACCGGCTTCCATGCCCATCATACCGGGAATGATGGATCCGGGCACCTGACCGCAGATGCCTTTGACGAGTCGTCCGTCCACCTCGTCCAGGGGCGCGACGAGCATATCGCAGGTGGAGGTACCCATCACCTTGCTGAGGTGATACGGTTCGATCTGTCCCCCGACGGCGCCCATATGCGCATCGAAAGCGCCGATACCCACGACCACATCGGTGGACAGACCCAGTCGTTCGGACCATTCCGGAGAGAGCCGGCCGGCGGCCTGGTCGGCGGTGTAGGTTTCGGTGAATAAACGCGCGGTGAATCCTTTCAATAAGGGATCGAGCGATGAAAAGAACCCGTCGGGCGGCAGCCCTCCGAACTCCGAAGCCCAAAGTGCCTTGTGTCCTGCGGAGCAAACGCCGCGTTTCATGTCGGAGACACGTTTGCCGCCGGTGAGGAGGAATGGGATCCAATCGCAGTGCTCGACCCACGAATAACACGCCTTTCTAACGGCCTCGTCCACGCGAATTATGTGCAGCAACTTGGCCCAGAACCATTCGGAAGAGTAGACGCCGCCAACGAACTGCAGGTAATTGACGGGCGTGGTTGCGGCGTGCGCATTGATCCGGGCGGCCTCTTTCACCGCGGTGTGGTCCTTCCACAGCACGAACAGTGCGTTGGGATTCGATTCGAAGGCCGGAAGGAGACCGAGCGGGGTGCCGGACGCATCGACGGCTACGGGGGTCGAGCCGGTCGTGTCCACCGAGATCGCCCTGACCGCCCGGGCAGCGGCGGGTCCCGCCTGCCGGAGACATTCGCGGATGGTCGATTGCAGACCTTCGACGTAATCGAGCGGATGTTGCCTGAACCGGTTCTCCGCGGGATTGCAGAACCGGCCGTCTTTCCAGCGCGGATAATAAAACGTGGAAGAGGCGATCTCCGCGCCATCGGCGGCGTTGACGATCAGCGAGCGGACCGAATCGGTCCCGTAGTCCACTCCGATGACAAAATTATCTTTTCCCATATGGCGGTTGGCTGAAGGGCCGTCTTTTGGCGACGGAATTCCTGTCAAAATAACATTTATTTCTTTGTTTGGAAAAAATTTATTTGGCCACGTATTTGCGCCGCTTTTTTGCCCGGAAGCCGGCGGCCGCTGGTGGGTCGGGGCCGCGTTTTGTCGCCCGGGCCCGGCGCCCGTCCAGTGCGTCAGTGTCGCCTTATCCTTCCGGCGGGGTCATCGGTCTCGTGCGGGGCCGACGGGGGCTGGACATGGGCTGTGGGGTGCAGCGCCGGCACGAATGGACCGCCGGCGATCTTTCCTGCCTGGCGGCGAGAAAGGGCTGCGAGATAAATGCAGTCAATAGCAAAAAACGTCGTAATTTCTGTGCAAACGAAGCAGATAAGAGCGGGCCGGCTTTTTGCATTTGTGCCTTCGGATGTGGCGGACTGGACGGACAAGCGGGCCAATACGCAAAAAAATTCCGGGAATTTTTAAGATACGTAACAATTATTTTATGATACTTCCTACAGATGAAAAAATATTCTGTTCGTATCCGACAAAATTTGGAATACATTGATTCTTAGAAGTTTATCTTGAATTTCGCGTATTGGTTGTTCGAGAAATAACCTAAATTGTCCTGCCCCTCAAACCGCCGGAGTACACATGGAAAAGAAGACAAAAATCAACAGGATCAAAGCCGTCTTAGCAGAAAAGGATATCTCGCATAAGGAATTGGCGACCAGGGTCGGCGTGGCTCCCAACAGTGTGACACGCATCTGTAACAACGAGTTTCAGCCGACCCTTCGGCTGTTACGGGAGATTGCGCTTGCCCTCGATGTAGATATCCGGGAATTATTGATTCCGACCCGTCAGGTCTCCCAGCCCTGAGTCGAATGGTATCCCGGGATGCAACCGGTTTAACGGTCCCTTACACATTGCGCGTCGCTGCGCCTGGTTTTGATACGCGGCCGGATGCAAGATCCGGCCAGCTTTCGTATTGACTTTTTTTAATATATCAAGTGCTCGTGCGGTCTTCCCGGCGGGATGGTATCTTTGCGCGGTCTTTTAACCGATGGTGATGGCGCAGGCGCAGTTCGTTTTCCCGAAGACCCGGACCTGTTCCCGGCCGTTTCAGCAGGTATATAACAGTAATGAGCACACGAGGAAACCTGGTTATCCGCAATCGCGAGCGGGCATTGAAGACATACGCATATCTGCGGCAAAAAAAATACATCCATGCCCACTATAAAATAACTCTATGCCTACTACTTCCGGGCGGCCTCCTTCCGCGGTCAAGGTCGTGATCGCTTTTGCCACCGTCTATTTGGTGTGGGGGTCGACCTATTTCTTTATCCGGTTGTCCGTTGCGCATATTCCGCCGATGCTGGTAGGCGTCTTCCGTTATCTGACCGCGGGCATCCTGCTGTTGGTGTGGTGTCTGCTGACGGGTAAACCGGTATTTTCCGGGGGCGCCGTCGGTCCGGCATTCGTGAGCGGCGTATTGCTTCTTTGCGGCGGCAACGGTATCCTGATCTGGTCGGAGCAATACATTCCCAGCAGCCTTGCCGCTATCCTGCTGGCCTCGGGGCCTATCTGGTTCGTGGTGCTAGACAAAAAGATGTGGCGGCAGAATTTCAGCAGCCGAAGCACCATCGCCGGCCTCGTCATGGGATTCATCGGGGTGTTGCTGCTGTTTGCCGAACGCATCAAACCGGGCGCCGGCCGGGGAGCCGGCGGGGCGGTCGTCATGGGTGCGAACGGAGTACCAGGTGGCGTAGCCGGATCCGGTCCTGCCGGACATGCCGTCGCCGGCGCAGCGGTCTCCGGAATGACGGAAATGACAACGCTCGCGTTGGGGGTTCTGGTGATCGGCTCGATCTCGTGGGCGGCGGGTTCGCTTTATTCCAAGTACCGGAGCGCCCCGGTATCGAATTCAGTGAATGCGGGTTGGCAGATGTCGCTGGCGGGCCTGGTGTTCGCGGTCTTCAGCTGGCTCAGCGGGGAGTGGACCGATTTCCGCATACGGGAGGTGCCCCTATCTTCCTGGCTGGCGGTGGCTTATTTGGTGACGTTGGGTTCACTGGCGGGTTACAGCGCCTTTGTCTGGCTGTTGCAGGTGCGCCCGGCGACACAGGTGAGCACGCATGCGTATGTCAACCCGGTGGTGGCGGTATTGCTGGGTGTATTTTTCCTCGGCGAACAGATGACGCCGCTGCAAATGGCCGGTCTGGCGATCATCCTGTGCAGTGTTTTAATGATCAACCTGGCAAAGTACCGGAAATCGGCCGGCGCCGGACCCGACCGAGGAAAAACCGGGCCGGCAGAGCGTCAACCTGCCATCGACGGGGACGGCCGGTCAACGTCTTAGGTATCATTCCTGCCTCTGGCCGTCGGTCCAAAAACAGATGGGGCGCCAAACGGCTGACGGTTGGTTACTGGCCCGCGCGTCTTCGGTCTGCAATTGCAGTTTTGGGCCGTAAAAGATCGCAATAAAACGGGCGTGGGGGGCGTTTTCAGCCCTAACCCCGTCCTCGTAAAGTATGCTTGCTTTTAACCGCCTCCTCTGGTACCCGTTGCTATTGCTCCTATCGCTGGATGCATGGTGCCAATCGGCGCATCTTTCTTTCGAACATCTCGGGACGGTGCAGGGTCTTTCGCACAGTAACGTCATCTGCACGCTGCAGGACAGCCGCGGCTTTATGTGGTTTGGGACGAGAGAGGGCCTGAACCGGTATGACGGATATACGTTCACCGTTTACAAACATCACCTGAAGGATGATAAGAGCCTTAGTAACAATCTTATAGATGCTATCGTCGAAGACGCGCAGGGTTATCTCTGGATCGCAACCTGGGGCGGCGGTCTCGACCGGTATGACCGGAAGACGGACCGGTTCGAGCATTTCCGGCATGATCCCTCCAACCCGTCGAGTATTTCGAGCGACCTGGTGCTTTGCCTGCTGAAGGACAGCCGGGGGTACCTGTGGGCGGGCACCGAAGACGGCGGCCTGGACCGGATGGACTCCGCCGGGCACTTCACCCATTTTGCGCATCGTGACGATGACGAACACAGTCTTTCGAGCAATTATGTGAAGAGCATCTGCGAGGATGCCGATCACCAGATCTGGGCGGCCACGTATGGCGGCGGGTTGGATCTCCTGCAACAGCAGACGGGCACCTTCCGCAGGTTCCTCCACGATCCGCATGACCCGGCATCGTTGTACGACAACGAGCTGGCCAGCGTTTTTGCCGACAGCCGCAACCGGTTGTGGATCGGCACGTTTACGGGCCTGGACGAATATGACAGGCGCACGGGCAAATTCCGCCATTTCAATAACCCCGCCGTCAGCAGTATCGGCCGCAATACGATCAACTCGCTGGGCGAAGACGGGGAAGGGGATATCTGGATCGGCACGGAGAACGATGGCCTGGTCGTGCTCGATACGGAGGGCGTCTTCCATCACTACTTACACGACGATGTGGACCCATCGAGCCCGGGAACGAACTCGCTGTATGGCATCTATCGCGATTCCAAAAAGAACATGTGGGTCGGCTCGTTTTCCGGCGGTATCGATTTCGTCAACTGGGACACCCGAAAATTCCCCCATTTCCGTCACAACTCTTCTCCCTACAGCCTCAGCGACAACCACGTTCTATGTATCTATGAAGATTTCGAGAACAACCTTTGGATCGCCACCGACGGCGGAGGATTGAACCTCTTCGACCGGAAGACCGAGAAGTGTACGCATTACCTGCATCAGCCCGGAAATCCGCAAAGCATTTGCGGCAATTATGTGCTGCGCGTGATCCAGGACCACGAAGGCAATCTCTGGATCGGCACATGGGCCGACGGGCTGACGATCCTCAACCGCCGGAAGAACACCTACCGGCATTTTCGGGCGAACCCCGAGGACCCGCACAGCCTGAGCAACAACAACGTCTGGGCCTTGTGCGAAGACCATGCGCACCGCATGTGGCTCGGCACTTATGGCGGCGGTCTTGAATTGTTCGATCCCGTCCACCAGTCGTTCATCCATTACCGTCACCGCGATGACGACCCGACCAGCCTGTCTAACGACAAGGTTCACTCTATTTTGCAGGACAGTCGGGGCCGTTTATGGATCGGGATGGATGGAGGAGGGCTAGATCTCTTCAATCCCCTGACCGGTACCTTCGCCCACTACCGGCACTCCGAGAACAAGAACAGTCTTTGCAGCAATTATGTTACCAATGTCACCGAGGACAGGGCAGGCAATATCTGGGTATCGACCACCGAGGGTATGAGCCGTTTCGAGGTGAACGCCGACCGCTGGACCGCCTTTACCACGCGTGACGGGCTGCCCGATGAGGTCGTATTCGGTATCGTGCAGGATGACACGGGGGATCTCTGGCTCAGCACGAACAAGGGAGTGTGCCGGTTTGACCCCGTTCACCGTCATGTCAAGAACTTCGGTGTGGCGGACGGTCTGCAGGCAAACGAATTCAAGGAACAGGCCTGGTGCAAGACCCGCTCGGGCATCCTCTATTTCGGTGGCATCAATGGCTTCAATGCCATCGATCCGCGCAGAGTGCCTGCCGAACCGTTCGATCCACCGCTGGTGATGACCAATTTCCAGGTATTCAACCGCGAGGTGCCGATCGGTACGGGCGGCAAAGACCCTTCGCCGTTGACGGAATCCATTACCGAAACGCAGAAGATCGTGTTGCCTTACAAGAGCTCGGTATTCTCCTTTCTTTTCGCCAGTCTGAATTACACCGAAAAGGAAAAGAAGCAATATGCGTACATGCTGGAAGGTTTCGACAAGGGGTGGAACTATGTGGGGACCGAGCGGTCGGCCACCTATACGAACCTGGACCCGGGGACCTATGTTTTCAAAGTAAAAGGGTTGAACAATGACGGTGAATGGTCCGATAAGGTGCTTCGCCTGACGGTGGTGATCACCCCCGCATTCTGGATGACGTGGTGGTTCCGTGTCCTGATGGTGCTGTTCGCCACTTTGGGCGTCATCACGTTTTACCGGTTGCGGATCACGACCATCAATTCGTTGAACCGCGAACTGGAACGGCAGGTGCGCGAGCGGACAGAGCGGCTCACGAGCCTCACGCAGGAAGAGCGAAAGGCGCGTCATGAAGCGGAAGAGGCCAACAAGGCCAAGACCGTCTTCCTTGCGACGATGAGTCACGAGATCAGAACGCCCATGAACGGGGTCATCGGCATGGCATCGCTCCTTGCGGAGACGAACCTGACGCCTCAGCAACGTGAGTACAACCAGACGATCATCACGTGCGGGGAAAGCCTGCTCAGCGTGATCAACGATATCCTCGACTATTCGAAGATCGACTCGGGGAAGATGGAGCTGGAGGAGCAGGTGTTCGATCTGCGCCTTTGCATCGACAGCGTGCTCGGCCTGTTCTATGAAAAGGCGGCGCAATCCGGTTTGCGGCTGGTCTACCACATCGCGTGGGAAGTCCCGGAAAGGATCGTGGGAGACGCGCTGCGGCTGCGACAGGTGTTGATGAACCTCGTGAGCAATGCCGTGAAGTTCACGCATGAGGGCGAAGTGTTCGTGGGCGTCCGGCTACTCAGGGAGGAAGCGGACGGATCGTTGGAACTCGCCTTTGACGTGAGGGATACCGGTATCGGGATACCCGAGGAGAAGATCGGAATGTTGTTCAAAAGCTTCTCACAGGTGGATTCGTCCACGACGCGGAAATATGGCGGCACCGGTCTCGGCCTGGCGATCAGCGAAAAGCTGGTCAACCTGATGGGCGGCAGTATTTCGGTCAAAAGCAAACCGGGCGAGGGGGCTACGTTCACCTTTTCCATCCTGAGCAGGGCGGGCGAAACCGTCCCCGCGCAGGCAACGGAAGGCGTCGCCGACCATGAGCCGATGAGTACGGCCTTTGCCGGTGCGCATCCGCTGCGGATCCTTGTTGCGGAGGACAATGTGATCAACGAGCAGCTGATCCGGCAGATACTGGGCAACCTGGGGTATTGCGCGGACTGCGTCGAGAACGGCGAATTGGCCGTATCGGCCGCGGCAGGAAAAGATTACGATTTGATCCTGATGGACGTGCAGATGCCGGAAATGGACGGTCTCGAGGCGACGCGGTTCATCCGGCGGCATCCCGGCCGGCAGCCTGTTATCATCGCGCTCACGGCCAATGCGATGCTCGGAGACCGCGAAGAGTGTCTGCAGGCGGGCATGGACGACTATATCAGTAAGCCGGTGAGGCTGGATGAATTGATGCGGCTGTTGAAGAAATGGTCGGGTCAGGCCCGGGCGACGGCGTAGCGGACGCGTCGGGATGGTGGCCGCTGGTACCGTGCGCCGGACTGGTTCCTGCAAAACGCACGCCGGTGTGCGTTAAGCCTTTCGCCGCAGCGATGATTCCCGGATGATGAGCTCGCTGCGGATGATGATCGTGTCCGTGGTCCGGGCGGAAGCAACGCCGGCCAGTTGATCGAGGAGGCTGCGCGCGGCTTTTTCGCCCACTTCCTCGCCGGGATAATTGATCGTGGACAGTTTGGGTTGTATAATCTTCGAAATAGCGTCGTTGTTAAAACCGACGATGGCGATCTCTTCCGGGATGCGGACGCCGCCTTCTTTCAGCGTCTGCAGAAAGACCGCTGCAAAAAAATCATTGGTGATAAAGAAACCGTCCGGTCTGGTGTCCATCGCTAGCACCTGTCTGGCCGTCCGGATGGCTGCGTTCTCGCTGAGGTCATTGATGATCAGCAATGACGGGTCGTACGCAAGACCGTAGTCCGCCAGCGCCTGCTGGTAACCTTTCAGCCGGCCGGCGTAGACATTCCGCGCGAGGCTGGCCGTGACATGTGCGATGCGGCGGCAACCCTGCGCTGCCAGATGCGCGGTAGCCTCATAACCCGCCTTTACGTTGTCGATGATCACGCGCGTCCCGTAGTGGAATTCTTCTACGCGGTCGAAGAACACGATGGGGATCCCTTTTTGCACGAAGGGATCGAAATGGTCCATCTCCTTGGTATCGAAGGCCAGCGAGGCGATGAGTCCGTCCACCCGTTTGTGAAAGAGGTTGTGCGCATTGGCCGCTTCCTTGCGCACCGATTCGGAAGAGTGGCCGATGATGAGATCGTAACCTGCATCGGTCGTGACTTTTTCGATGCCTGCGAGCACCGAGCTGATGAACTGGCTTTTGAGCTCGTGGACGATGATGCCGATCGTGTGCGTCTTCTGCATCCGCAGGTTGCTGGCAAAGCTGTTCGAGCGATAGCCCATTTCTTTTGCCATGTCCATGATCCGGCGGCGCGTCTTGACATTGATGGCCGGATGGTCCTTCAGACCGCGGCTTACGGTGGCGGGCGACAGGCCGAGTACCCTGGCAATATCGTAAATGGTGATATCTTTTTTTCCTGTCATAGCGATTGGTTGGTCGAGCGGTTGCGACCGCCTAAAATTAAGGATTTTAAAAAAAATAATGCAATCGGTTACAATTTGGAAAAACGGTCCTATATTTACGACCATGTTATTATTAGGTATCGACCTGGGGACATCTTCCGTGAAAGTTGCCGTGACGGATGCGCAGACGCATAAAGTGCTCGCCACCGCGCAGTATCCCGACACGGAGGCGCCCATCCTTTCGAAACAACCCGGCTGGGCGGAGCAGTCGCCGGAAGAGTGGTGGCGGCAGGTGAAGGAGGCAGTTGCGAGGGTCCATGCGAAAGGAGTCTACAACCCGCAGGAAATCGCGGCCATCGGTATAGCCTACCAGATGCATGGTCTCGTGCTCGTGGACAGGGAGCGTCGCGTATTGCGCGACAGCATCATCTGGTGCGACAGCCGTGCGGTGCCTTACGGCGATCGTGCTTTCGATACCATCGGAATAAAAAGGAGTCTCGGGCGTTTGCTGAATTCGCCCGGCAATTTCACGGCCGCCAAACTGGCGTGGGTGAAAGAGCACGAGCCGGCCGTTTATGAACGGATCGATAAGGTCATGTTGCCCGGCGATTATATCGCGTTGCGTTTCACCGGCGAAGTGACGACGTCGATATCGGCGTTGTCGGAAGGTATTTTCTGGGATTTCAAGGCGGACAGGATTTCGGAAGACGTGCTGAAGACCTTCGGGTTCGATAAGGCGTTGATCCCCGAGATCAGGCCGGTGTTCGCGGCGCATGGAGGAGTAACGGAAGAGGTAGCGCGCGAGCTCGGTTTGAAAGCGGGCATCGCCGTCACCTACAAGGCGGGCGACCAGCCGAACAACGCGCTTTCGCTGAATGTGCTCGAGCCCGGCGAAGTCGCGGCTACCGCCGGCACGTCGGGCGTGATCTATGGTGTCAGCGATGAACTGACCTATGATCCCGGAAGCCGTGTCAATAGTTTTGCCCACGTCAATTACACGCCCAGATCGCATCGCGTCGGCGTCCTGTTGTGCATCAACGGAGCGGGTATCCTCAACCGTTGGATACGCGACCTGGTCGGCGGGGTCGGGCTTGCGGGAGCGCTGGACAGTATCAATGGGGGCGGCGCCACTGCCGCGGGGATGAGCGGGGGCTATGCGGCCTATTGCGATTACGACCTGCTGAACGCCCTCGCGGCGAGGATCGGTCCGGGCAGCGCGGGATTGCGCGTGTTGCCTTTCGGGAACGGCGCCGAGCGGATCTTTCATAACCGGATCGTCGGAGCGCAGCTGCTGAACGTGGACCTGAATGTGCACAGCGCCGCGCATCTTTATCGCGCCGGGCAGGAAGGCATCGCTTTTTCATTCCGTTATGGTCTGGACATCATGCGCGAGAATGGGATGAACCCCGGTATCATCCGCGCCGGGAGGGCGAATATGTTCCGCAGCGGCGTATTCATGGAAGCGTTCGTCAACGCCACCGGGGTGCCCGTGGAATTGTACGACAGCGACGGAAGCATCGGCGCGGCGTTGGGAGCGGGGGTCGGTGCGGGCATCTACCGTGACGGAAGGGAGGCCTTTACCGGCTTGCGACCCCTGCAACTGATCGAACCGACAAAAACCGCGGAATACGATGCGGTCTACGCGGAATGGAAAAATAATTTGCAATCATTCATAAACTAAGAAATATGGCAGTTATCACCGGACAGAAAGAATTTTTTAAGGGTATCGGCGCTATTAAATACGAAGGGACGGGTTCCGATAACCCGCTTGCCTATCGCTGGTACGACGCGGACAAGGTGGTCGCCGGAAAACCGATGAAAGACCATTTGCGCATGGCGGTTGCTTATTGGCATTCGTTCTGCGGCACCGGCGCCGATCCATTTGGCGAGCCGACGCACCTGTTCCCGTGGAATGAGCAAAGCGATCCCGTCGGACGCGCAAAAGACAAGATGGATGCGGCATTCGAGTTCATTACGAAGCTGGGGCTGCCCTTCTACTGTTTTCACGACGTGGACGTAGTCGACTATACCAATGACGTCGCCGATAACGAGAAGCGGCTGCAGAAACTGGTCGGGTATGCCAAAGAGAAGCAATCGGCCAGCGGCGTACAGCTCCTTTGGGGAACGGCCAACCTGTTCTCGAACAGGCGCTATATGAATGGGGCTGCCACCAATCCCGACTTCCATGTGCTGGCGCATGCCGGGGCGCAGGTGAAAGCGGCGCTCGACGCCACGATCGCGCTGGGCGGACACAACTACGTATTCTGGGGCGGGCGCGAAGGTTACATGAGCCTGCTCAACACCAATATGAAACGCGAGCAGGAACACCTCGCGCGTTTCCTGCATACGGCGAAGGACTATGCGCGGAAACAGGGGTTCAAGGGGGTATTCTTTATCGAGCCCAAACCCTGCGAGCCGACCAAGCACCAGTACGATTACGACAGCGCGACGGTGATCGGTTTTTTGCGGCAATACGATCTTTTGAAAGATTTCAAGCTGAACATCGAAGTCAACCACGCGACGCTCGCGGGCCATACGTTTACGCATGAACTGCAGGTGGCCGTGGATGCGGGTCTGCTGGGCTCGATGGATGCCAACCGCGGCGACTATCAGAACGGCTGGGATACGGATCAGTTCCCGAACAATATCAACGAGCTGGTGGAGGCGCTGCTCATCATCCTGGAGGGTGGCGGATTCGGGGGCGGAGGCATCAATTTCGACGCCAAGATCCGGCGTAATTCCACCGATCCGGCCGACCTGTTCTATGCGCATATCGGCGGGATCGACGCCTTTGCGCGCGCGTTGCTGATCGCCGACCAGATCCTGCAAAAATCCGAATACAAGAAATTGCGCGCCGAGCGGTATGCGTCGTTCGACAGCGGGAAGGGTTCGGATTATGAGAAAGGCAAGCTGAGCCTCGAGGACCTTCGCGATTATGCGGTGGCGCAGGGCGAGCCGAAAACGATCAGCGGCCGGCAGGAATACCTGGAAAACCTGATCAACCGATATATTTAATTATTTGCGCCCGGCCGGGCATCCGAATCGGCACGGGCGACCCCAACCTAAAGTTTGCCATATGGTAATGATCGACACATCCGCGAAAACGGCATCGTCCGTTACCGGTAAAGTGAGCCAGGCCTATATCACCCTGCTGACCATCGTGGCGGCGCTGGGCGGCCTGCTTTTCGGTTACGATACCGCGGTCGTCAACGGAGCGGAGAAATCGTTGACCGCCTTCTATATCACTCCCATACTCGATGCAGCCCGCGCCGATTACGCGGACCGGATGATCGGGCAATACCGGACGCTGTTGATCGTTGTCCTGTTCGTCGTGGCGGTGGTCATCTGCGCGCAGATCGTCCGGCTCTGGGGCGCGAAAAGGGGAGGGATCGTGAGCGTCGCCTTGCTGGCTGTGCTTGCCTTCTGGGCGGCGTCGTTTTCGGGGACGCCGGTATCGCATGCGCCGGTCGATCTGCAGGATACCGCCAATGCGATCAAAGGGTTCCTGATCGCCAGCGCGCTGATCGGCTGTATCATCGGCGGGGCCTCGGCGGGATTCATTTCCAAATCGTTTGGAAGGAAGAACGGGTTGCTCATCTCGGCAGTCTGCTTTTTCA
>DASZYU010000132.1:0-17073 GCA_035545215.1 Puia sp. | reverse complement strand
CCAATACCATACCCCGAATCCGCCGTACACGCCCGCAGCTACGACGAACAGGGTACTGAACAAATGCAACAGCTCCGATACTCTCAAAGCCCTCGTCTTTCCCAGCCACGACGGCATCGAATACAACTGCTGCGACCGGTCGAACTCTTCGTCCTGCAAGGCATAGATGATATCGAACCCGCTGACCCAACAGATCACGGAAAAAGAGAACAACAACGGCAACAAGGCGAACCGTCCCCTCACTGCGAGGTAGGATCCTATCGGCGCCAGCGAAAGCCCCACCCCCAATACCAGGTGACACAACGGCGTGAATCGCTTGGTGTAGCTATAACCCAACACGACCGCCAGTGCGACAAAAGACAATCCGAAACACAAGGGATTGATGAACCATGTGCAAACAACGAACGCGAGACAGTTGAACAGCACAAACCGCAAAGCACTGCTTTTGGAAATGATCCCGCGAGGAATCTCCCGGATCGCCGTCCTCGGATTCAACGCATCGAATTTCACATCGAGCCAGCGGTTGAAGGCCATCGCTGCACTCCGCGCGAAGATCATGCACAACACGACAAGCAATAATGGAATCCATAACGACCGCGGGAACGCAACATGTACGCCCAATGCAAATCCGATCATCGCGAACGGCATCGCAAAGATCGTATGCGAAAAACGGATCAAACTCAGGTAATTCTTAACCGTACTCATATTCATTTTTTGTAATCGCGGACCAACTCCCATAACACGATTCCCGCCGCCACGGCTATATTCAAGGAATGTTTCATTCCCCATTGCGGGATCTCGATCGCCCCGTCACACAACGCTAGCGCCTCTGCACTTACCCCCGAAACCTCATTGCCGAAAACCACCGCCACAGGCCCCCGGCCCGGCACGGATAACTCCTGCAACGCCACACTCCCTTCCGTTTGCTCCACCGCATACACGGCCACGCCATCCTCCTTCAGCGACCGGATCGCATCCTCCGTCGTGCGAAAATACTTCCATTCCACCGTTTCGGTGGCGCCCAGCGCGGTCTTATGGATGTCGCGATGCGGAGGTTGCGGCGTATACCCGCAAAGATAGATACCCCGGAGCCGGAAAGCGTCCGCAGTCCGGAAGACGCTGCCCACGTTGTGCATACTGCGGATATTGTCCAGCACGACGACGACCGGCGTCTTCTCCGATTGCCTGAATTCACTCACCGATAGCCGTTGCAGCTCATCCATCCCCAGTTTGCGCATGCCCAAAGATACCATACCTTTAAAGAAAAACCTCGCTCTTCTGACGGGCGCGGCTTCTGACGGGCGGTAAAATCATCCGGCCGGTTTGTCATGGCTTTCTTATTTTTGTCCGCCATGGCCAGGAACACCGCCGATACCCCACTCATGCAACAGCATCGGGCGATCAAACAGCGATACCCCGATGCAATTCTTTTATTCCGCGTAGGCGATTTCTATGAAACCTTCGGCGAAGACGCCATCGCCGCCAGCAGCGTCCTGGGCATCACGCTGACCAAAAGGAACAACGGAGCGGCCGCTTCGGCCGAACTGGCCGGGTTCCCGTATCATGCGCTCGATACCTATCTGCACAAACTTGTAAAGGCGGGCCATCGCGTCGCCGTCTGCGACCAGCTCGAAGACCCGAAAATGGTGAAAGGCATCGTCAAACGCGGAGTCACCGAAATGGTCACGCCCGGCGTTGCGCTCAACGACCGGCTCCTCGAAGGAGCGTCCAACAATTTCCTGGCAGGCATCTATTTCCCGGAACAGGGCGACACACTGGGCCTGTCGTTCCTCGATATTTCCACGGGGGAATTCTTTGTAACACAGGGCGACACCGAATACGTGGACCAGCTGCTGCAAACCCTGCGGCCGGCCGAGATCATTTTCCAGCGCAGCTACCAGCGGCATTTCAAAGAGGTTTTCGGCAGCCGGTGGTTCACTTATACGCTCGAAGCCTGGCTGTTCGAAGAAGGATTCGCCACGGAAACCCTGCTCAAACAATTCCAGACGCATTCACTCAAAGGCTTCGGCGTCGAAAATATGAAGGCAGGCATCATCGCGGCCGGCGCGGTCCTGCACTACCTCAAGGATACCGAACACCCGCATCTGCAACACATCGCCTCCATTCAGCGCATCGACCGCGAATCGTATCTGTGGATGGATAAATTTACCATCCGCAATCTCGAACTGCTGGGCCCGGCCGCCGGTGCAGCCGCCGCCGGAGAACACGGAGGAGCAACTTTGTTGAGCGTGCTCGATAACACGGTATCCCCGATGGGCGCCCGGTTGCTCAAACGATGGCTGCTGATGCCGCTGAAAGACCGCGCAGCGATCCAACAACGTCTCGACGCCGTCGAATTTTTTATAAAGGATCCGGGTCTTCGCCAAACGCTGACCCAGCTGATCCATGCCTGCGGTGACATCGAACGACTCGTCGCCAGGATACCGGCGCGGAAGATCAGCCCGCGCGAAAGCGCGCAGCTGGCGCGCGGCCTCGAACAGGTCGCCCTCATCCGGGAAGCCACCGCGACGGCTGCAGAACCGTGGTTGAGAGATACCGCCGGCCGGCTCGATCCCTGCCCGGCTGTCCTGGCCAGGATCAGGGACACCATCATCGACAATCCACCTGCCGCAGCCAACAAGGGCGGCGCCATCCGGCCGGGCGTCAATGACGAGCTGGACCGCCTTCGAAAGATAGCCAGCGGCGGCAAAGAATACCTGGCCACGCTGCAACAACAGGAAGCCGAACGGTCGGGGATCGCCTCGCTCAAGATCGGCTTTAACAACGTATTCGGGTACTATCTCGAGGTGACCAACGCGCACAAGAACCGCGTGCCATCGGACTGGATGCGCAAACAAACGCTCGCCAACGCCGAACGATACATCACCCCAGAGCTGAAGGAATATGAAGAACAGATCACCGGTGCCGAAGAAAAAATCCTGACGCTCGAACTACAGCTCTACGAAGAACTGCTCGCCTGGCTGCAGGAATTCATCGCCCCGATCCAAACCAACGGCCACCTCCTGGCAGCAATGGATTGCCTGCTTTGTTTCGCCGGCAATGCCCTGCAATACAACTACAGGAAACCGCATTTGCACGATGGTCGCGAACTGGAGCTGAAGGCAAGCCGGCACCCCGTGATCGAACGCCGCCTGGCCGCCGGCGAAGCGTATATCGCCAACGATGTGCTGCTCGATCCCGCGACCCAACAGATCATCATCCTCACCGGTCCGAATATGAGCGGCAAGAGCGCTTTACTGCGACAAACCGCGCTCATCACCCTGATGACCCATATGGGCAGCTTCGTCCCTTGTGAAGCGGCCCGCGTCCCGTTGACGGATAAGATCTTTACCCGCGTCGGAGCCTCGGACAACCTCAGCGGCGGCGAGTCCACCTTCATGGTAGAAATGAACGAAACGGCCAGCATCATCAACAATATCTCCCCGGACAGCCTCGTGCTGCTTGACGAGATCGGCAGGGGAACGAGCACCTACGACGGCATTTCGATCGCCTGGAGCATCGCCGAATACCTGCACAACGCTCCCAGTACGCCAAAAACCCTGTTCGCAACACACTATCACGAACTGAACGAGCTCGAAGAGAAGCTTCCCCGCATCCGCAATTTCCATATCACCAACAAGGAGGTCGGCAATAAGGTCATCTTCCTTCGCAAACTGGCGCCCGGCGGCAGCGTGCACAGTTTTGGCATCCACGTCGCGAGAATGGCTGGAATGCCTGCGGCCTTGCTGCAACGCGCCGAAGAGATACTCCGTCAGCTGGAGGACAAACACGTGGGCTCGGCCATGAGTGAATCCCTGAAGAAAATGCCGCCTGCCAAAATGCAGCTCTCCATTTTCGACGCGCATACCGAGGCTTTTCAGCAGATCCGCCGCCTGCTCGAAGATACCGATATCAACCGGCTTACACCGGTCGAAGCCCTCCTCCGGCTCCAGGAGATCAAAAATACCCTGAAATAGCGGCGCTTGCCCCCAACAGACTGCGCCACTGCCGCAGCAGCCGGTCTTTCCGTCCGCACAAATAGATATTTTATCCTCCCCGTCGCGCTATCTATCCCTAAAAATTCCACCGAACGGTTCCTTGGCTATTTTACAGGAAACAAAAGCTTAATGGGTATGGTCCGGTTTTCCTATCAATTGCATGATTTTCGTCATTGGCTGACCGACCTGGCCGTGCGGCTTGCTCATCCGCTCAGCGGCGGCAGGCTCCAGCTGCCCGCCGACCTGGGACGAGGCTATATCAGGGCGGGACAGCTGTCCCAGGGCATCTCCTATGTCATCCTGGACTGTTCGTTCAGCGAGCAGGTCATCCTGACGCGTCAGGCCTCGCACCCCGCCGGCCTATGCCTCTTCTTCCACCCCGCCCCTTTGCTGTCTTCCACGGCAAACGAAGAGGAAACGGTTTTTCTCGCCGAAGCACCGATCAAACGGGTGGGACTGCACTTTCCCGCCGATTTTCTTCACCGGCATATCCGCAGGGATATCCTCGACTGCCTTTTCCGGCAGACGGAAAACCAACCCGCCCCCGATGCAAAGGACCCGTTTTCCTTTGAATATACACCCATGCTGGAAGATATATTCGGCATCGACTACGATTCGGCGTTGCTACACCTGACACTGCATAACCGGATCCTGCTCCTCGCCGAGCGATTCCTGCATTCTTTCCTTTCGAGGACGACTTACTCGCCGAACGGGAAAACGTGGGTAAAAAGCAAGGAGAAAGACCTGCAGGCGCTGAAAAATATCGTGCAGATACTCAGCGACAGACAACTCGGACAGTTCCCTTCCATCGACGCGCTCTCCCGCACCGCGATGATGAGCTCAACGAAACTGAAGACGCGTTTCAAACAGATCTACGGCATGAAACTATACGAGTTCTATAACCGCAACCGGCTCGAGCAGGCCAGGGAAATGTTGCGGACAGGGAATTATTCCGTCAAGCAGGTGGGTATCAACATCGGGTTCTCCAACCTGAGCAATTTCGCCAAGGCCTTCCGCAAAGAATTCGGATTGCTTCCCAGGGAAGTATTGAAAAACAGATAGATAACGCTCCTGAAGGTTTTGTTAAATACCCGTTTCGGCTAGCTGAAAAACGTGTGTGCAGCTTCTATGAGCCATATTTTGCCTAAATTTGCAGTTTAAGCCCGGGCTGGTGGTCTATCCTGGTACCCGGGCACCTCATCCGAACCGCCCCCAGGCCCCCAAAAGCATCGCACGAACTGATTGCCATTGAGAGTCATTTTGATAACGTGTAAAAAAGGTGAATATGGTAATGTACTCCTTCCAATTGGAAAACTTTGAAACATGGCTGGCGGGTCTCGCCGATCAACTTCATACAACCGTTAACGACCGGGTCCTGGCCATCCCGGAAAGCCTCGGTTCCGGAACCATCCTCGCGCAAAACATCAATCCGCAATTGTCGTACGCGGTCATGAACTTCCGGCTGGATTCCGACCTGGAATTCCACCGCGAATCGGGCGCGGCGGGTTTCGTCATCTCCTTTAATATGGTGGAAGTCCAAAAAGAGCTGCTCGTCGGTCACCGCCAGCAGGTCGTATCGGACAAACGGCCTTTCCGCAACGACATCTTCCTCACGGACGCCCGCGACAGCGCATCCCTTCGCATGTCGGCCGGCAGCAATGTCCGGAGACTGTTGATATACTGCTCGAATGAACTGGCGCAACAATACCTCCCGCACGAGATCTTCGAAAAGATAACCGCTTTCGCCCGCGAGAACAGCATCAGCGACCACCCGCTGTTCATCAATCTTTCGCACCGGACAATGCTCAAGGAACTATTCGAACTGAAAGCAAACGATCCTCTGGGCTCGATCAGGAGACTGTCGGGGATCATGCACCTCATCGAGAAATTCCTGCATTCCTTCCTGCGTCAGGAGCAGGCCGCCCTTCCCCGCACCGTTAAGAAGAACGATCTGGAAAGCATGCAGCATGTAGAACATATCCTGAGCAGCAGGCTCGAAGGCTTCCCGTCGCTGGAATCGCTCGCGCACGAGGTGTTCATGAGTACCAGCAAGTTGAAGAATCTCTTCAAACAGGTGTATGGGCATACCCTCTACGACTACTACAACAAGAGCCGGCTCCAGCGAGCCAGGGACCTGCTGATCACAGGACAATGCAGCATCAAACAGGCAGGCAGCGAGATCGGGTTTTCGAATCTCAGCCATTTTGCAAAAGCATTCCGGAAAGAGTTTGGCATTCTGCCCAGGGATCTCGTCAAGGGCAGGTAAGACGTTCGCCGCGGAAGAGGAATAAATTTACCGCGAATTGCCAGCCCGTTTTTGGTCCAGGATCCTGAAACAAAGCGGCCCGCACGCCAGACGGCACGCGGGCCGTCCCTTTAGGCATCCACTACATCAGGTCCTTCAGGCGGCCATACAATTGCGTAAATACGCGATAATTCGACTCATAGGCAACATGGCGGTGTGCATCCGGATGAAACACGGCCTCCGTTCTCACCAGCGCCGCAGCTTCCGCCGGACCTCCAAGGACACCCAGCCCTATCCACGCCAGCATCGCCGCACCGGTTGCAGACGCATCGACGACGCTGTTCACTTTCACGGTTTTCGAAAATACATCCGCGATCAGCTGAAGCCAGAAAGGACTCTGGGTGAACCCTCCGCTCGCATGGATGTTCCCGATCGGTCCGATCGTTTCTTCCAGCGAGGTCCCAATCTGCCGCAAGGAATAAGCGACCCCTTCGAGGACCGCCCGCATAAAATGGCGCCGGTCATGTATGGACCGGACGCCGAAATATACCGCTTTTGCCTCGGCATCCCACACCGGCGCCCTTTCACCTAACAAATAGGGCAGGAAGATCAGTCCTTCACAACCCGGTACAACCGCCTCGGCTTCCCCCACCAAACCGTCGAGCGCCGTCATATCCCACCGGCCTTTGCCGAAAACAAGGTCTGCATACCACTGCACGGCATTCCCACCGTTGTTCGTGGCGCCCCCCGTAATGTACAGGTCTTTCGTAAGGATATAGCTGAACAGACGTTCACTGGCATCGAATTGGGGCATACGCGTCGCCATCCTCACCGCTCCGCTGGTACCGATCGTAAGCGCGGTTTCACCGGGATGGACGGCGCCCGTGCCCAGGTTCGCAAGACAGCCGTCGCTGGCCCCGATAACGAACGGCATGTCTGCGGAAAATCCGAGCGCGCGCCAGGCGGGCAGCAACACCGTTTCGCGATGGGTGGTGGATACCAGCTCCGACAGCTGCCCCGGATGGATTCCCGCAATCGCCAGCGACTCCCTGTTCCAGTCCGGTTGCCGGATATCGAGAAGACCCGTCGCCGAGGCGATAGAGAGATCGACCTGGTATTTTCCAAAAAAACGCCACCAGATGTATTCCTTGATAGAAATGAACCGGGCCGCCCGCCGGAAAAGAGTAGCATCTTGCTCTTTCAGCCAGAGCAACTTGCACAGCGGCGACATCGCATGGATCGGCACTCGCGTTTGCCGGTAGATCCGCCGGCCGGCGTCACTGGCTTTGAGCCTTTCGGCGACCGCCTCGCTTCGGCGGTCGGCCCAGGTGAGCGCCCTGGTCAACGGGTTTCCCCCGGAGTCGACCAGGATGAGGCTGTGCATCGCGCAGCTGAGACCCACGGCAAAGGGCTTCTCCTTCGCGGTGCTGTGTTCGGTCACTTGCAGCAATACCTGAAGGACGGCATCGAACAGCACGCTGGGTTCCAGTTCATGCATGCCGGAGGAATCCGTGAATACCGGGTAGGACGACTCCGCGCTCGCCAATACCTGCCCATGCTCCGTATAGGCAACGGCCTTGGTGTTGGTAGTGCCGATATCGATGCCGATGACATATCGCATCCGCAAAAAAATTAGATCAGTTCCCTTAACCGTCCGACCACCGCATCTATTTCCTCGCGCGTGTTATGTTTACTGAAAGAGAACCGGACAGTCACCTGGTTTGGGTTGCTGTTGATCGCGCGGATAACATGCGAACCCTGTTCGGCCCCGCTCGTGCAGGCGCTGCCCCCGGATGCGCAGATGTGATGGATGTCGAGATTGAACAGCAACATTTCGGATTTTTCCGTCTTCGGGAAAGACACGCTCAACACGGTGTACAGACTGCGTCCCAACGGATCGCCATTGAACGAAATCCCTTTCAGCTGGCGTTTCAGCTGTTCCATCATATACACTTTCAAACCCTTGATATAGGCGCTGTCTGCGTCATACGCCGCGGTAGCCAGTTCGAGCGCACGGGCGAACCCGACCACCCCATAGACATTTTCGGTGCCGGCACGCATATTTCGCTCTTGCGACCCTCCATGGATGTAAGGATGAATCCGCACGTTCTCGTTGATGTATAACAGGCCTACCCCCTTGGGCCCATGAAATTTGTGACCGGCGCCCGTAATGAAATGCACCGGTGTATTGCGCAGATCGAAAGGGAAATGACCGACCGTCTGGACGGTGTCGGAATGAAAAACAGCTCCGTATAATTTGCACAGCTCGCCTACCGACTGGATATCGAGCATATTCCCGATCTCATTGTTGGCATGCATCAGCGTGACAAGCGTCTTCTCGGGGCTGGCGGCCAGCTGCTGTTCCAGGTCTTCGAGGTCGATGTGACCGTTCGGTAGCACCTTCACATAACTCAGCGCCGCCTCGCCGCGCTTATGCAAATGTTCGACGGTGTGCAAGGTCGCATGATGTTCCAGCGGCGAGGTAATGATGTGGATACACCCCAGGTCGCGCACGGCAGCCGTAATGGCCGTATTCGAACTCTCCGTACCACCGGAGGTAAAAAAGATCTCCGCGGGATGCGCATTCAGGATCTTTGCGACGGCCTTGCGGCTATTCTCGATCGCCAGCCGCGATTCCCTGCCATACGAATAAATGGAAGAAGGATTGCCGAACTTGTCGGTGAGATAGGGCATCATCGCCTCCAATACCTGCGGATCAAGGGGTGTGGTAGCGGCATTGTCAAAATATATTCTGTCCATCGCGCATAAAGGTAAACCAATTTTGCAAAATGAATGTCCGCCCGCCGACAATGCACTGCGCGGTCGTCCTTCCCAACACGCGAGGCCAGCCAACAGCACCAGCGTGTACAGTAAACACAAACACGCGGACCGCTACGGCGCAATGGCTTCCTTGATATCCTGCATCAGGCGAAGCGCGATATTGTTCGCGGTTGTTTCAAAGCTGCTCTCGGCATAGATCCGGATGATCGGTTCCGTATTCGAAGAACGTAGATGGACCCAGTCGTTATCGAACTCGATCTTGAGACCGTCGTCCGTATTCACCGGGTGATTCTTGTATTTCCTTCTGATCTTTTCGAGGACCGCGGGCACATCGATACCCGACCGCAACTCGATCTTATTCTTGGAGATAAAATAATCCGGATATCTCGTCCGGAAAGACTTGATGCCATTCTTATGATGCGACAGGGCGCTGAGGAAAAGACCGATCCCGATCAGCGCGTCCCTGCCGTAATGAAGATCGGGGACGATGATGCCGCCGTTGCCTTCCCCGCCGATGACCGCCCCGACCGACTTCATCATCTTTACTACATTCACCTCTCCGACCGCCGATGGAAAGTATTCGCCGCCGTGACGGATCGTGATCTCCTTGAGCGCTTTGGTACTGCTCATGTTGCTGACGGTATTCCCGGGGATCCTCCCCAGGACATAGTCGGCCACTGCTACCAGCGTATATTCCTCGCCAAACATGCTTCCGTCCTCGCAAACGAAACACAGGCGGTCGACATCGGGGTCTACGGCAATGCCCATATCGGCCCTGGCTTTCACTACCGCTGTACTCAAACCCACGAGATTTTGCGGCAACGGTTCGGGGTTGTGCGCAAACCGTCCGTTAATTTCTTCGTTCAGCAGAACCACCTCCGCAACGCCCAATGCTCTTAGCAAAGGGGGCAGGAACAAAGCTCCCGTCGAATTGATGACATCGACGACGATCTTATATTTCTTTTGCCGGATGGCGGCCACATCGACGAGCGGGTACTTCACGACCGCCTCAACATGCCGTTGCAACCAGACATCGGTCTGCCTGTATTCGCCCAATTTGTCGACCGGGGCGAAAACGAAATCGGCCTCCTGCGCCTTCTCCAGTATGGCGTGGCCTTCAGCGGCGCTAATGAATTCACCGTCGGCATTCAATAGCTTCAAAGCATTCCACTCTTTGGGATTGTGACTGGCGGTGAGAATGATGCCGCCGGCAGCCCGTTCACCCGTCACGGCAAGCTCGACCGTCGGTGTCGTCGACAGACCCAGATCGATCACGTGCAGACCCAGACTTCTCAAAGTGCTCACGACGAGCGCGCTGACCATCTCGCCGCTGATCCGGCCGTCCCGGCCGATCACGATGGTTCTCTCCTTTCCCGTCTGCAGGATCCGGCTCCCAAAAGCGGCGGCAAATTTGACAACATCCAGTGGAGAAAGGTTTTCACCGGGTTTACCTCCGATCGTTCCCCTGATACCCGAAATGCTTTTGATCAAAGCCACAAATACAATGTTTTTAAATGTTTACAAAAATAAGGTTTCCTTTCCTGTTGCCGATGTGGAAAATTCGCCCCGGTTGGCAGGGGTGCTGCCGGCGAACAAACGGGAGCAGAGCAGAGGTCGAAAGGGTTGTTCAAAAGGATCGATATTTTGTTATATTTGATAAATTTGTCGCCGAAAATGGTATTAATCGACGCGGAGCCGCTTCATCCGGCGTTTTGGCAAAGGATTTTACAAGGTGATTACTGGCTCTTTTCCCGTATCAATCAGAAATGGACCTCCTCTTTTCTGGATTCGGTCTTTCCATTCATGCGCCAGGGCGAATGCTGGGTCCCCTTCTATCTTTTCCTGGTGGTATTCGTCACCCTGAATTTCAGAAGAAAAGGCTGGCTTTGGTGCCTCTATGTGCCGATGACCTTCATCATCAGCGAACTGCTCAGCCGCTACCTGGTCAGTGATCACCTCTTTCGCCTCCGCCCCTGCAACAATCCCCTATGGGCGGATTCGATGCGTTTACTCGCCGGCTCCTGCCCCACGAACTCCGGTTTTGCGTCACCCCACGCCTGCCATATCTTCGCAATGGCCGTCTTTTTTTACCGGACCCTAGGCCATACCAGCCCGTGGTGGAAAGGGCTATTCATCTGGGCCTTTCTCACGTCTTATGCGCAGGTCTACGTCGGCATTCACTACCCGATGGATATACTCATCGGCGGAACGCTGGGTGCCGTCGTCGGCATGCTGACCTCCCGCCTGTTCCGGCTGCAGGCCGGCTACCTCTATTTGCAACCCCATAATTCATCCCATGCTTGAGATCCTTATTTTATTGTTCCTCATTTTCCTGAACGGGCTGTTCGTGATGGCGGAGATCGCCCTGGTCTCGGCACGAAAAAGCCGTCTCGAGAACCTGGCCGATAACGGGGATGACCGGGCAAAGGCCGCGCTCAGGCTATCCGAAAAACCCGAATTGTTCCTTTCAACCGCGCAGATCGGCATCACCCTGATCGCGATCCTGACGGGGTTCTACTCGGGAGAAAAGTTCAGCGCCGACCTGCAGCCATGGCTGGAAAAAATACCCGGCCTGAGACCATATGCCTCCAATATATCCACGGGTCTTATCCTCGTCATCGTTACGCTGCTGTCCATCACCTTCGGCGAATTGATCCCCAAACGGATCGGTCTGCTCAGGGCCGAACAGATCGCGCGCCTCGTGGCACGGCCCGTACGGATCTTGTCGCAAGTCACTTATCCCATCGTCTGGCTGCTCAACAAGACGAGCAATCTTTTTTTTAAATTCTTCGCCATCCGCCCGTCCGAGGACAGCGCCGTGACGGAAGACGAGATCAAGGCCATCATCAACGAGGGCACCGAGCAAGGTACCATCGATGAGGCCGAACAGGAGATCATCGAACGCGTCTTCCACCTCGGAGACCGCAACATCACTTCACTGATGACGCATCGCAGCGATATCATCTGGTTTGATGTCAACGAAAATGAAGAGACGATCAAGGAAAAGATCGTTCGCGAGCCGCATTCCGTCTACCCGATCTGCGACGGCGAGATCGACAATATCAAAGGCGTCGTATCCATCAAAGACCTGTATGTCACGGACGACAGCGTACTCTTCAAGGACATCATGACCCCTGCGCTTTTCGTGCCGGAGAACAACACCGCCTACATGGTGCTCGAGAAATTCAAGACCTCGAAGATACATTCTTGCTTTATCGTCGACGAATACGGCAGCCTGCTGGGGATGATCACCCTCAACGACATCCTCGAGGCGATCATCGGGGAGATGGCACAACCGGATATCCAGGACTACGAGATCAAGGAACGCGAGGACGGCAGCTACCTCGTCGACGGCCAGATACCCTTCTACGATTTCCTCGCACATTTCCACAAAGGCGACTGGCTGACGGACAGCGACAACGATTTCGATACGCTTGCCGGCTTCATCCTCAGCGAGCTGGAAAGGATACCGAGGGCGGGTGAAAAGATGGAATGGCGGGGGTTCACTTTCGAAATCGTGGACATGGATGCGCAACGCATCGATAAGGTACTCGTGACCCTTTCATCCGACCTGCAAAAACAGGTAGAGGAAGACGAAGCCTAGAACTCGAACGCCGCATCCGCGGCAGGACAATCCAGGCGGGTACTTTTGCGCACACCGCCTACCGTCACATGCATGATATTGATCTGCTGGCTGAATGCATCATAGAGGAGGTCGTTGACGGCGTCGATCCGCTTTACCGCAGCTATGCCGTTCACCTGGAAATAACTCCACGTACCATCGTTCTCGTTCTCGCTGCCGACAAAATGCAAAAGCACGGGCTTCCCGTCAACCTTCAACCGCAGGTGCTTTTCTACATAGGATTCGATCAGCCTGGCGGCGACCGCCTTATCCGCCGAGGCGGAAAGATCCACCCTGCTCCCGGAAAACTTCTCCAACACCGTCTCGAAATCATTCGTAAAGATCTTGACGCTGACCTCCAGTAGCCTGTCTTTCGCATTGTGGTCGATCTCCGTGACGCTGATATACAGCGGGTGCGCATCCCGCATGCCCGCTCCCGATACGCCCAACAGCAGGGTTAAGGCCCCCGTACTCAACCATTTAAACATATATCCAGCCATTTAAAAAGTAAATTTCGGTACGACAAAAGTCTGAATAATTTTACACATATGCAGGACTTTGCGCTTTACTTCGGCATCGGTACCCATCACATCCTGACATGGGAAGCCATGGATCACATCCTCTTTGTCGCAGCGCTTTGTCTTCGCTATATGGTAAAGGACTGGCGGAAGGTGGTCGTGCTCGTGACGGCTTTTACGATCGGGCATTCCACTTCCCTGACCCTTTGCGCGCTGGGTCTCGTGCATTTCGCCACCCGCTGGATCGAATTCCTGATACCGCTGACGATAGTGGCGACCGCCGTGGACAACCTGCTCCAACGAAAGGCCCGCGTCGAGCACCCGTCCCGGCTGCCCGTGATCTACTTTTTCGCGCTTTTTTTCGGGCTCATCCACGGGCTGGCATTCGCCAATTCGCTGCTCAGCCTCATCGGAGGAGACCACCTGGTGATACCGCTGCTGGCTTTTAACCTGGGCGTGGAAGCCGCCCAGCTCCTGGTGGTTGCCATTATCCTGGCAATTTCCTTTATTTTCGTGCAGGGTATGAAGATTCGCAGGACCTGGTGGGTCTGGGGCATATCGATGCTGGTGCTGGCGGCTTCCTTGAAAATGGCCTTCGACCGCTGGCCGCATGTTTAGCTTGAATTCTTTTCTCAAAAATACACACACATGAAGACCAAACTGCTTATTGTGCTCGGCTGCTGTATCACCGGTACGCTGCTGGCACAGGACATTAAAAACAATCCCACCTCCAACCACGGGAACAAGTTCGAGGCGCTGGGCACCATCCTTCCCACCCCCAATGAATACCGCACCGCCAGCGGAGCGCCCGGTCCCAAATACTGGCAGCAACGCTGCGATTACGACATCAGGGCGAACCTCGACGAGGACAGGCTCCTGCTTTCGGGCTCCGAGGTTATCACGTATTTCAATAACTCCCCCGATGAGCTCACGTATTTATGGCTGCAACTCGACGAGAACCAGCACAGCTCGAAGAACAATGCCAACTATCAGGACCAGAGCAGGATGCAATCCGTGGTCAGCGATCAGCAGCTCGACCGTCTCGCCATGGCTTCCGAACCGAACGACTTCGGCGACAATATCCTCAAGCTCACCGACGCGATGGATAAGCCCCTTCACTACATGATCAATAAGACGATGATGAGGGTCGAACTTCCCACTCCCCTGAAACCCGGTCAGAAATTCGTCTTCAAGATCGACTGGAACTACCGCATCACCGACCGCATGAAAGAAGGAGGCCGCGGAGGCTACGAGTATTTCCCCGAGGATGGGAACTATCTTTTTACGATGTCCCAGTGGTACCCGCGGCTTTGCGTATACAGCGACTTCCAGGGCTGGCAAAACAACCAGTTCACCGGCCGCGGCGAATTCGCCCTCACTTTTGGCAACTTCAAAGTGCAGATGACGGTACCCGCGGATCATATCATCGGGGCCACCGGCGAATGCCAGAATTACCAACAGGTGCTGACGCCCGCCCAATATGCGCGCTGGCAGCAGGCGCAAACATCCAAAGAGCCCGTCGAGATCGTCACGCTGGCGGAAGCGAAAGCATCCGAGGTAAGGAAGAGCAAGGCCAGGAAGACCTGGGTCTTTAAAGCCGAGAACGTTCGCGATTTTGCCTGGGGTTCCTCGCGCAAATTTGTAATGGACGCCATGCCGGCCTATGTGGAAGGCAAAAAGGTGATGTGCATGAGCTATTACGGCAAGGAAGCCTACAACCTCTATCGGCGCTTCTCCACCAAGGCCGTGGCGCACACCATCAAGACCTACTCGCATTTCACCATCCCTTTCCCCTACCCCGTGGCGCAGAGCGTGGAAGCCTCCAATGGCATGGAATATCCGATGATCTGCTTCAACTTCGGACGCACCGAAAAGGATGGCACCTACAGCGAAGCGACGAAATACGGCATGCTGGGCGTGATCATACACGAAGTCGGCCACAACTTCTTCCCAATGATCATCAACAGCGACGAGCGGCAATGGACATGGATGGACGAAGGGCTCAACTCGTTTGTCGAATACCTGACCGAAGAGCTCTGGGACAACCACTTCCCGGTCCGCGGCAAAGGACCCGCCTGGGCGATCGTAGACTATATGAAACTGCCGAAAGACCAGTTGGAACCCATCATGACCAATTCCGAGAACATCGTCAATTTCGGACCGAATGCGTACTCTAAACCGGCCACCGCGCTCAACATCCTGCGCGAGACCGTCATGGGCCGCGAGTTGTTCGATTACGCATTTAAGGAATACGCCAGACGCTGGGCCTTCAAACACCCCACGCCGGCCGACCTCTTTCGGACGATGAACGATGCAAGCGCAGAAAACCTCGACTGGTTCTGGCGCGGCTGGTTCTATGGCATCGAGCCGGTCGATCTCTCTCTCGACAGCGTCAAACACCTGGTCCCCGACTTTGCATCGCTGCCCCCGCACACCGATTCTACGGTCGTAAGACATATCGATAAACCCATGCCGGACGGCCGGTTTCCCACGGACGTCTCCAAGGAACGCAATCGGGACGACAAGAATATCGTCTTCGCGGATGAGGCCGATACATCCCTTCACGATTTCTATTACAAATACCGGCGCGGTCAGATTCCCTATGATACCGCAGGTTATACGGTTCGCACTACGTTTGTCAACGGAAGAGAAGCAGGCGTCTTCTCCGGCGAGCCGCTGACCGATGCGGAAAAGGACAAACTCAGATCAAAGCAATTCTACGAACTGCAGTTCAGCAACAAGGGCGGACTCGTCATGCCGATCATCATCGAATGGACCTACAAAGACGGCACAAAAGAGATCGAGCGGATCCCCGCACAGGTCTGGAGAAAGAACGAGTCGCATATCACCAAGGTCTTCGTAAAGGACAAGGAGGTGGAAAGCATCCGGTTGGACCCGAACCGCGAAACCGCCGACATCGACGAATCCAACAACAGCTGGCCGGTGGTCAAAACCGAAAGCAAATTTGAGATCTTCAAAGCCAGACAACAGGGCCTGCGCGCCACACCGCAAGCCAACAACCCGATGCAGTTGACGGGCAAAGACAAAAAAGCGTTTTAAACAGTTGGCCCCGCCTCCGGCGGGGCCAACCCATTCTTTGTCACCCTGCTCCCCTGGCGCGTCAGGCGAGCAGCTTTACCACGATTCCTGCGAGAATAGCAATGCCGATGCTCAAGAGGGTCCCGATGACCAGGTACTCCGTCTTGATCTCCTGCCGGTCCTTCTCGCTGAACCGGATGATGCCCTTGGCAGTGATCAGCAAACCGATGGCCGAATACTGGTTCTGCAAGACCAGGATCAATACGATGACCCGCTCGGCGACACCAATCCACTTCCCCGCATTGACCAGGCTGTTGTCCGGATCGGCGATCCTCCTGCTCCATTGATCGGTCAGCTGCCCGATGAGTACGCCCGCCGGAGTGGTCACGAAAACGAATGCCGTCACGACGATCCAATGATGGCCGTCGGCATTCACCCAATGGCCGATCCTGTCCCATAGATCCGTAACGCGGAATGTCAGCATCCAGCATCCGGCAAGCACCAGCAAATGGAGCAGCTGGTCGGCGATGAAATACCGCGTCGTTCGCGGCCGCCAGGACTTCCAGGCGTCGATAAGGAAATGGGTGACGAGGATGATGAGCGCTACCAGCCAATACTGCCATCCAATGAACAACCAGGCGAGACAGGCCGTCAGCACCGCATGCAGATACAGTTTGACAGAGGTAAAATGTTGTCGGTAGCGTTCTTCGACCCAGGAGCGCGGCTGCAGGACAAAATCCGTCAGCAAGTGGGCCAAAAGCAGTTTAGTCAGCCAAAGGGAACCCGGTATCATGATAGTCGGTTGATGAGCAGTTCGTATTGTTCCAGGAGCCTGGCGATCTCCGGCCACCTGGCAGCCGTCGCCAGCTC
>DASZYU010000131.1:0-26594 GCA_035545215.1 Puia sp. | reverse complement strand
CGAAATCGGGGCTGGTGATGTCCACGAACGAATAGCGTTTGTCGTGGAACAACTGTTGCCACTGACGTACCATTCCCAGGAAGCGGTTATTGAGGATAAGGATCTTGACATCCGCGCCGAACTGCATGAGGGTACCCAGCTCCTGGAGGGTCATCTGGAAGCCGCCATCGCCGATCACGGCGACGACCGTGCGGTCGGGGGCGCCATACTTGGCGCCGATGGCGGCCGGCAGACCGAAACCCATGGTGCCGAGACCGCCGGAGGTAACGTTGCTCCTGGACCGGGTAAAGCGGGCATAACGGCAGGCGACCATCTGGTGCTGGCCCACATCCGTCACGATGACGGCATTCCCTCCCGTCAACTCGTTGAGGAGCCGCATGACCTCGCCCATCGTCAGGGTCTCGGACACGGGATTGAGCTCGTCGTGGATGACCGCCTCTTCCTCTCTCCGGTAGGCGTCTTTGAAACGTTGCAGCCATTCGGGATGTGTCTTGCGGGTGACCAGCTCCGTGAGCAGGGGCAACGTCTCTTTGCAATCTCCCCACACGGGAACGGTCGCCTTTACATTCTTATCTATTTCGGCAGGGTCGATGTCCAGGTGGATCACCTTGGCCTGTTTCGCATATTTGTCGAGACGGCCGGTGACGCGGTCGTCGAACCGCATGCCTACCGCGATCAGGACATCGCAATCGTTGGTGAGAAGATTGGGCCCGTAATTACCGTGCATACCGAGCATGCCGACATTCAGCGGGTGGTCCGTCGGCAGCGCGCTGAGACCGAGGATGGTCCACGCGGCCGGGATGCCGGATTTTTCGACGAACGCCTGGAACTCGCGTTCCGCGCCACCGAGGATAACTCCCTGCCCGAACAGGATGAACGGTCGCTCGGCTTCGTCGATCAGCCGCGCGGCTTCGGCGACGTATTCCTTGCGGATGATCGGTTTGGGCCGGTAGCTGCGGATGTGCTGGCATTTCTCGTAGCCTTCGTAATTGAATTTTTGCAACTGGGCGTTCTTGGTGATATCGATGAGGACGGGACCCGGACGACCGCTGCCCGCGATATAGAAGGCCTTCGCCAGCACCGAAGGGATCTCGGTCGCGTCGGTGACCTGGTAGTTCCATTTCGTGACGGGCGTCGTGATGTTGATGACGTCGGTCTCCTGGAAAGCATCGGTGCCCAGCAGGTGGGCGAACACCTGCCCGGTGATACAGACGACGGGCGTACTGTCGATCATCGCGTCGGCCAGACCGGTGACGAGATTGGTGGCGCCCGGACCGCTGGTGGCGAAAACGACGCCCGTGCGGCCGCTGGTCCGCGCATAACCCTGTGCGGCGTGGATTCCTCCCTGTTCGTGCCGGACGAGGATATGATTGAGACGGTCGCGGTAGTCGTAGAGCGCGTCATAGATCGGCATGATCGCACCCCCGGGATAACCGAATATCGTATCTACACCTTCTGCCAGGAACGCCTCCAGCACCGCCTGCGAACCGGTCAGTTCGCGCGACACGGCCTGCGTTGGTGCGGAGTTGGCGGGTTTGGATTTCGGCGTAGCTTTTGGACTTGCGGTAGCGTGATTCATAATCTGCTTTTTTTTGTGGCAGACTACGGGTCTGCCGGCCGAAGGCCCATCGGGGCCTTTATGAACCGGGGCTTTTTTCTGCGGCCCCTGAGAAACATCATTCTTCGTCGGTGACACAGCCTTCGGCAGCTGTTTTCACGTGACGGGCGTATTTGAAAAGGAGACCGCCGGTGGCTTTTGGTGCCGGTTTTTTCCAGGCGGCTTTTCGTTTGGCGAGCTCGGCATCGCCGACCTTGAGCGTGATGGTATTCTTCACCGCATCGAGCTCGATCGTATCGTCGTCGTGGACGAAAGCGAGCGCGCCGCCCTCGCTCGCCTCGGGCGTGATATGGCCGATGACGAAGCCATGCGTGCCGCCGCTGAAACGGCCGTCGGTGATCAGGGCCACGCTTTTACCCAGCCCGGCGCCGATGAGCGCAGAAGTGGGTTTGAGCATTTCGGGCATGCCGGGCGCTCCTTTCGGTCCGACATAGCGGATGACGACGACGTCGCCGGCCTTGATCTTCCCGGAATTGATGCCCGCGATCAGCTCGTGTTCGCCGTCGAACACGCGCGCGGGGCCCTCGAAGCGTTCGCCTTCTTTGCCGCTGATCTTCGCCACGCTGCCGCCTTCCGCCAGGTTGCCATAGAGGATCTGGAGGTGGCCCGTGCGTTTCAGCGGTTTTTCCACCGGGTAGATGATATCCTGTTTTTCAAAATCGAGCGCCGGCACGTTCCGCAGGTTTTCCGCGAGCGTCTTGCCGGTAACCGTGAGACAATCGCCGTGGAGAAGACCCTTTTCGAGGAGGTATTTCATCACGGAGGGAAGACCGCCGTGCTCGTGCAGGTCCTGCATCAGGTATTTGCCGCTGGGTTTAAAATCGGCAAGGACGGGGATCCGGTCGCTGATCGCCTGGAAATCGTCCTGCGTCAGCGCGACGCCCACGCTCTTCGCGACGGCGATCAGGTGCAGGACCGCGTTGGTACTGCCCCCGAGGACCATAATGGTCGTGACGGCGTTCTCGAAGGCCTTGCGCGTCATGATATCGCGCGGCTTGATGTCTTTTTCCATCAGGTGGCGGACGGCTTTGGCGGCGGCGGCGCATTCTTCTTTTTTCTCGCGGCTGAGCGCGGGGTTGGAAGAAGAATAGGGGAGGCTCATACCCAGCGCTTCGATGGCGGCGGCCATCGTGTTGGCGGTGTACATACCGCCGCAGGCGCCTGCTCCGGGGCAGGAGTTCATCACGATGCCTTTGAAATCGGCGTCGCTCAGTTTGCCCGCGATCTTCTGCCCGAGGGCTTCGAACGCGGAAACGATGTTCAGGTCCTGTCCTTTATAGTGACCGGGCGCGATGGTTCCACCGTAGACCATGATCGAAGGACGGTTGAGACGTCCCATGGCCATCACGCAGCCGGGCATGTTCTTGTCGCACCCGGGCAGCGCTACCAGTGCGTCATAGTATTGCGCGCCGCATACCGCTTCGATCGAATCGGCGATCACGTCCCGGCTGACGAGCGAATAACGCATGCCGTCGGTACCGTTGGCCATCCCGTCGCTGACGCCGATGGTGTTGAAGATAAAACCTACGAGACCGGTCTCCCAGACGCTTTTTTTCACGATCTGCGCCAGGTCGTTGAGGTGCATGTTGCACGTGTTGCCGTCATAACCCATCGAGGCGATGCCCACCTGCGCCTTGGCGAGGTCTTCATCCGTGAGACCGAGACCGTAAAGCATCGCCTGTGCGCCCGGTTGGGTGACATCCTGGGTGAGTGTCTTGCTGTATTTATTCAATTCCATGCTTCAGATAGTTTCCAGTATAGCTGTTTTTTCTTTTTCTTTTACGAGATCGTCATAGGCCGATTGGATCCTGCGCGACGCGGATGCCGCCCATGGCATAGGGAACGCGTGGTCGTCGTAGGACTGCCATCCGATGATCTCGGCGGCGGTGCCGCAGAAGAACGCGGCGTCTGCATTCCGGAGGTCCGTCGTCGTATACTTTCCTTCCTCTACGGGGATGCCCAACTGCTCGCACAACCCGAGGACCGTGGCGCGCGTGATGCCGGGCAGGATATTCCCGGCGGCGGGCGTAAAGAGCCGGCCGTCCTTCTCGAAAAAGAGATTGGCGCCGGGCGCTTCTGCCACAAAGCCGTTCATATCGGTGAGGAGCGCTTCATCGTATCCTTTTGCCTTCGCTTCCTGGCTCGCCAGGATCGAATTGACATAGTGGCCGGCCGCCTTGGCCTCGATGTTGAAACCCTTCGGGTTCGGCCGCTGAAAAGACGACGTCATCACGCGAAGGAGCTTTTCGCCGAGGAAGGGCGCCATTTCCCATGCCTGTATCACGGTGAACGACTCGGTGTTGGGATTGAAGCTCATGTTCGCGGGGGCATAGACGACGGGGCGGATATAGGCATCCTGGAGCCCGTTGCGCCCGAGGATGTCATACGTCGCCTGGATCAGTTCGGCGCTGGTATACCGGTAGGGCATATTCAGCGCGGCGGCCGAGCGCCGGAGCCGCTCGAAGTGTTCGGTCGCCTTGAAGATCTTCGTCTTGCCCGCCGCCGTGCGGTAAGAGCGAATGCCTTCGAAAACGGAGTAGCCGTAATGAAGCGACTGGCTGTAGAGGTCGATCTTCGCCTCCGAAGCCTTCAGGATCCGGCCGTCCAGCCAGAGCACCGTTTGTTCGTTATAATAAGCTGCCATAGGTATAAAAAATGAGCGACCCGCCTCAGGAGGCGGGTCGCTTGTATATTTTGCCGGTTAATGTGTAACGATCAGCACCCTCCTCCCTGGATCTCAGGAATAATAATCACCACCACGATAATCAGGTTGATGAAGGATGCTTTCATAGCACGAATATACGTCCGCCTTATGAAAAAACAAAGAACTATTTTGTGTGCGCCCGCGCCTTTTTCAAACGCACGCCGCGCGCAAACCCGCTGCGGCCTTATTGCCGCGCGATTTTCAGATGATCGTCGACTTCCTCAATTCTATATTGTCCTTATGGATATCGCCGGGGATCTTACCGCTGACGTAGTCGCTGATCAGCTCGCCTATCGTAGAGGTAAAATAGAAATTGATCGGGTCGATGTCTTTCGTCACGAAGCCGTTCTGCAGTGTCCAGTTGGCCGCTTCGCGGACCCTGGCCGCTTCGGCGTGCAAACCGAAATGGTCCAGCAGCATCGCCGCGGACAGGATGCTGCCGAGCGGGTTGGCGATGTCTTTCCCCGCGGCCTGCGGGTACGAACCGTGGATGGGCTCGAAGAGCGCCGAGCCTTTGCCGATGGACGCGGAGGGCAGCAGACCCAGCGAGCCGCTGATCACGCTGGCTTCGTCGCTGATGATATCGCCGAACATGTTCTCGGTCAGGATCACGTCGAATTGTTTCGGGTTGAGGATGATCTGCATGGCCGCGTTGTCGACGAACAGGAAGTCCAGCTTGACGTCGGGATATTGCGCAGCGAGCCCCTGGACGACCTTGCGCCAGAGACGCGAGGTCTCGAGCACGTTCGCCTTATCGACGAGCGTCAGCTTCTTGCGGCGCTGCCGCGCCTGCTGGAAGGCCAGGTGCGCGATGCGTTCGATCTCTTCGCGCGAGTACACGCAATCGTCGGACGCCTTCGTGCCGTCCTCGCTGAGTTCTTTCTTGCCGAAATAGATGCCGCCCGTCAGCTCGCGGAAGATCACGAAATCGACGTCCTCGAGGATCTTCGCTTTCAACGGCGAAAGATGCTGCAGCGCCGGATACGTGGTCACGGGCCGGATGTTGGCAAACAGCTGGAGCGATTTCCGCAGTTTGAGCAAGCCCTGCTCGGGCCGCACTTTCGCCGACGGATCGTTGTCGTATTTGGGATGACCGATGGCGCCGAAGAGGATGGCGTCGCTGTTCAGCGCGGCCTCGATCGTCTCGTCGGGCAGCGGGTTGCCCGTTTTGTCGATGGCGCAGGCGCCCATCAGGTGATAACGGTAATTGAATTCATGGCCGCCTCCCAGCGCCACCGCGTTCAGCACCTTGATCGCCTGCCGGGTTACCTCCGGACCGATGCCGTCGCCCTCGATGACTACAATGTTCTTTTGCATACGAATAGATTGATGGGTATGGGTCTTAGTTGATGGACTGTCGCTCGAACGCCTCGATTTCCCCGCGGATGCTGAGCAGGTAGTCGATGTCGTCATAGCCGTTGAGCAGACAGGTTTTTTTATAGTTGTTGATCTCGAACGTTTCCGACCGGTTGCCGACACTGATCGTTTGCGCGGCGAGGTCGACGCTGACGACGGCGGCGGGGTCTTCTTCCACGGCGTCGAACAATTGTTGCAGGAACGCTTCGCTCACGGTGACGGGCAGCAGGAAATTGTTCAGCGCATTGTTCCGGAAGATATCGGCGAAAAAGCTGCTGACGACGACGTCGAAGCCGGCATCCTTGATCGCCCAGGCCGCGTGTTCGCGGCTGGACCCGCAGCCGAAATTCTTTCCGGCGATCAGGATCCGCCCATTATAAGTGGGGTTGTTGAGCACGAAATCCTTTTTCGGCGTATGGTCGGCGTTATAGCGCCAGTCGCGGAAAAGGTTATCGCCGAACCCTTCGCGCGTCGTTGCTTTGAGGAAACGGGCGGGAATGATCTGGTCGGTATCGACGTTCTCGAGGTGCAGTGGAACAGCGGTGGAGACGATCTTATCGATGGCTTTTGACATGTTTCTTGTTTTATGACGGAACGTCGGGCCGGTGGCGGCCGGCGGACCCGGTAGTGTGTTCAAATGAATTCCCGGATATCGGCGACCTCGCCCGTGATGGCGGCGACGGCAGCCGTCAGCGGACTGGCCAGCAACGTGCGGGCATTGGGTCCCTGGCGCCCTTCGAAATTCCGGTTCGACGTGGAAATGCAATATTTCCCCGCGGGGATCTTGTCCTCGTTCATACCGAGACAGGCGGAGCATCCGGGCTGGCGAAGCAGGAAACCGGCTTCTTCGAACACCTTGTCGATGCCTTCGCTGATCGCTTGTTTCTCCACCTGTTTGCTGCCCGGGACGATCCAGACCTCCACGTTGTCGGCTTTCTTTCTTCCCTTAACGAAGGAAGCGACCAGTCGCAGGTCTTCGATCCGGCTGTTGGTACAGCTGCCGATGAACACATAGTCCACTTTCTTTCCCTTGATGGCCGTGCCGGCCTGCAGGCCCATATAGGCCAGCGACTTCGGATCCGCCGTTGCGGGTATCGTCCCGGTGACGCCGACGCCCATGCCCGGATTGGTGCCATAGGTGATCATCGGTTCGATGTCGGCCGCGTCGATCGTGATCTCCTTGTCGAAACCTGCGCCGGGATCGGAGGACAGCTGTCTCCAGCCGGCGACCGCCTCATCCCACGCCGCGCCGCCGGGGGCGAACTGGCGGCCCTTCAGGTATTGGAATGTCGTTTCGTCCGGCGCGATCATACCGCCGCGCGCGCCCATCTCGATGCTCATGTTGCAGATGGTCATGCGGCCTTCCATCGACAGCCCGCGGATCGCCGAGCCTGCATATTCGACGAAATAGCCGGTGGCGCCGCTCGCCGAAATGCGTGCAATGATGTAAAGGATGATGTCTTTGGCGGTCACGCCCTTGTTCAGCCTGCCTTCGACGTTGATCCGCATCAGTTTGGGTTTGCTTTGCAACAGACATTGCGAAGCCATGACCATCTCCACCTCGCTGGTGCCGATGCCGAAGGCGATCGCGCCGAAAGCGCCATGCGTCGACGTATGGCTGTCGCCGCAGACTATGGTCATGCCGGGTTGGGTAACGCCGAGCTCCGGGCCGATGACGTGCACGATGCCCTGGTAAGGATGGCCGAGACCATACAACTCAATATGGTGTTTTCGGCAATTGTCCACCAGCGATTGTACCTGGATGCGTGAAAGCTCTTCTTTAATGGGCAGGTGCTGATCGAGCGTAGGTACGTTGTGATCCGCCGTAGCCACGATCTGCTGCGGACGGAAGACTTCGACGCCTCGTTTTTCCAGTCCCTTGAATGCCTGCGGGCTGGTGACCTCGTGAATGAAATGTCTGTCGATATAGAGCACCGAAGGGCCGCCGTCGATCGTTTTGACGACGTGCCGGTCCCAGATCTTTTCGAATAATGTTTTTGGCATATTGCGTTTGTTTATGCTTCGACGACGGTTGTCTGATAGACCCTCGCTATCTCGTGCAGGTCCTCTTCCACGACTTCTTTCTTGGTATCGGCCACCTGCAGGAACCGCTGGTACAGCGTATCGATGTCGTTACGGTTGAAAGCGTAGCCGATCTTCTGCAGCCGGAAGGCCAGGGCGCTGCGACCGCTGCGCGCGGTGAGCACGATGCGCGACCCTTCGGCGCCGACCTCGTCGGGATTGATGATCTCGTACGTCGACGCGTCTTTCAGGAACCCGTCCTGGTGAATACCGGAAGAATGAGAAAACGCGTTGGCGCCCACGATGGCTTTGTTGGGCTGGACCGGCATGCGCATCGTATCGGATACGAGACGGCTCATAGGGTTCAGTTCCTGCGTTTTGATATTGGTATAAAAACCGAGGTCTTTGTGCTGGCGGATGATCATGACGACCTCTTCGAGCGAAGTATTGCCCGCGCGTTCGCCGAGACCGTTGATCGTGCACTCGATCTGGCGTGCGCCCTGCCGGATGCCGGCGATGGAATTGGCCGTGGCGAGACCGAGGTCGTTGTGACAATGACAGGAGATGACGGCCTTGTCGATATTGGGTACCTTGTTGACCAGGAAAGCGATCTTCTCGCCGTATTGATCGGGAAGACAGTAACCGGTGGTGTCGGGAATGTTGACGACGGTTGCGCCCGCAGCGATCACCGCTTCCACGACGCGGGCGAGGAAATCGTTGTCGGTGCGTCCGGCGTCTTCGGCGTAGAATTCGACGTCGTCGACGAAGTTCCTTGCCCATTTGACCGCCTGGACCGCGCGCGAGAGGATCTCTTCGCGGCTGGCATTGAATTTGGCCTTAATATGCGAATCGGAGGTCCCGATGCCCGTGTGTATGCGCGGCCGGTGAGCCGGTTTCAACGCCTCGGCGGCCACCTCGATATCTTTTTGAACGGCGCGGCTCAGACCGCAGACCGTGGCATTCCTGACCTTGCGGGCTATTTCCTGGACGGAGTGGAAATCACCGGGGCTCGAGATCGGGAAACCGGCCTCGATGATATCGACGCCGAGCGCTTCCAGCTTCAGCGCCAGTTCGATCTTTTCGGTGGTGTTGAGCTTGCAGCCCGGCACCTGTTCTCCGTCGCGGAGAGTAGTGTCGAAAATGAAGATTCTTTGGTCAGTCATGGGAATAATATATTATATAAAGGAGATAAATTTAGCTTTGTTTAATTTCGCCCTGAAATCATAATCAAGGTCTTTTTACGCGCCTTAATGGGGGGTAAACCGGCCGAAACCCGCTACAGGCAAGGGTTTTATAATTTTAAATTACGATGCCCAACCGATCCTCAGATACGCTGTTCCAACTGATAAAGTCGCTGGAAAAATCCGAAAAACGGAATTTCAAACTGTATATCAAGCGAAATTCCAGCAGTGAGAATCTGAAGAGCATCCAGTTGTTCGACGCGATCGATAAGATGGAGGACTACGACGAGGCTCAACTGTTAAATAAAAACAAAAATTTGCGCAAGCAGCAGCTGTCGAACGCCAAGGCGCACCTGTACCGCGAGATCCTTTCCAGCCTGCGATTGATCAGACAAGAAGAAAATATTGATATTCAATTACATGAGCAACTGGATTTTGCTCGGATCCTCTATAACAAGGGGCTTTATCTGCAAAGCCTCCGCACGCTGGACCGGATCAAGGAGATGGCCCGCGCGAAGAATCAGCTGACCTTTCTGCTGCAGATCCTCTTCTTCGAAAAAACGATCGAATCCCTGCACATCACGCGAAGCATGCAGGACCGGGCCGACCAGCTGGCCGATGAATTGGATGAAGTGAACACGAGGCTCGGTGTGATCAGTCAGTTGTCCAATCTCTCGCTCGAACTATACAGCTGGTATATCCGTAACGGGGTCGCCAGGAATGAGAAGGACGAAGCCGCTGTGCAGGAATTCTTCGAACGGAAAATGCCGGCGAATCTCAGTCAATGCCAGGGATTCTATGAGAAGCTGTACCAGTACCAGAGCTTCTCGTGGTATGCGTATATCCGCCAGGATTTTTTGTTGTATTACCGGTATACCCAGAAGTGGGTCGACCTCTTCGAAAAGGAGCCCTACATGCTGGCGGTCGAGACCTCGCAGTACATCAAGGGCATGCACAACCTGCTGGGCGCGCATTTCGATCTGCTGAACGATCAGAAGTTCGCGGAGACCCTGCGGCAATTCGAAGAGTTTTCGGAGTCGGATATCGTTCGTAACAACGTCAACAACCGGATACAGACCTTTGTCTACCTGTATATCTCGAAGATCAACCGGCATTTCATCGACGGGACGTTTACCGAGGGGCTTGCGCTGGTTCCCTACATCGAAGACAAGCTGAAAGAGTACTGGATCTACCTGGACCGTCACAGGATCCTGGTCTTTTATTACAAGATCGCCTGTCTGTATTTCGGCAGCGGCGACTATGAGGCGACCATCGACTACCTGAACAAGATCATCAACTGGAAAGTGGACCTTCGGACCGACCTTCAGTGTTATTCGCGGCTGTTGCACCTGATCGCGCATTACGAGCTGGGCAATTTCCAGCTGCTGGAATACCTGATCAAATCCGTTTATCGCTTCATGGCTAAGATGGGCAACCTGAGCCTCGTGGAAGAGGAGATCTTCCGGTTCCTGCGCAAATCGTTCAACCTGTCGCCGGAGAGGGTCCGGCCCGAATTCGAGCGGTTGCTCGGGCGGCTGCAGGGTTATGAGAAGGACCGCTTCGAGACCAGGGCCTTCATGTACCTCGATATCATTTCGTGGCTCGAGAGCAAGATCAGGAACGTGCCGGTACAGGACGTGATCCGCGAGAAATTCCTCAGCGGTACGCGGCGGGCCTGAACCCGCGGGGCCGTAACCCGGCGGGCCATAACCCGGAGGGCCTGAGTTCGGCGGCGGGAACGCTGCAGCGGCGACCCGCGTACAGGTGGCCGGCCGGGCCGCGCCGGAAATTTGCTTAGAAAATACACGCGAAAATTAAATCATTGACTATCAATCAGTTGATTTTTGCTTGTAAAAACGGGAGAAAATTGCAAGGGCAGTCCCCTTCCGCCACGGAAATGCACCCCTGGCGCGAGCGTACCGGAGGCCGGCCGGCGGGCGCCAAACCCTTGTAAAATATAATTTTGTTGGGATAAAATTCGTACCTTTGCCCTCCTTGATTTGGGCCCAACAGCATACTAATAGGTGATCATTGTCGGTTCCCTGGCAAAACCGGGGCTGGATATTATTTTGGTATACAAAGGGTTAGAAAAGGATAAAAACCGCATAATTGCAATATGGCTATCAAAAAAGAAAATCGTCCCAGAGCCACTTTTTCCAAAATCACGATCGGTCTGGCTTCACCCGACAGCATCCTCGAAAGGAGCTATGGTGAGGTGTTGAAGCCGGAAACCATCAACTACCGCACGTACAAGCCCGAAAGGGATGGCTTGTTCTGCGAGCGCATATTCGGTCCCGTGAAGGACTATGAATGTGCCTGCGGCAAATACAAACGCATCCGGTACAAGGGTATCGTGTGCGACCGTTGCGGCGTAGAGGTGACGGAGAAGAAGGTCAGGCGTGAGCGGATGGGCCACATCAAACTGGTGGTACCTGTCGTTCACATCTGGTATTTCAAGTCCCTTCCCAACAAGATCGGCTATCTGCTGGGGATGAGCTCGAAAAAGCTGGAAAGCATCATCTATTATGAGCGCTATGTGGTGATACAGCCCGGCATCCGCACGGACAAAGGGCAGAATTACGGCGACCTGCTGACGGAAGAAGAATACCTCGAGATCCTGGACACGCTGCCCAAGGACAACCAGTACCTTCCCGATGAGGATCCCGCCAAGTTCATCGCCAAGATGGGCGCAGAAGCCGTGCACGATCTGCTCGAGCGGATCGAGCTCGATCAACTCTCTTTCGATCTGCGGAATGCCGCGGCGAACGAGACCTCCCAACAGCGTAAGGCCGATGCGCTGAAGCGTCTCAGTGTCGTGGAAGCTTTCCGCGATGCCAACTCCCGGATCACCAACCGTCCCGAGTGGATGGTGATGCAATATATTCCCGTCATTCCGCCCGAACTGCGCCCGCTGGTACCGCTGGACGGCGGCCGTTTTGCGTCTTCTGACCTGAACGACCTCTACCGCCGCGTGATCATCCGGAACAACCGGTTGAAACGCCTCCTGGAGATCAAGGCGCCCGAGGTGATCCTGCGCAACGAAAAACGCATGTTGCAGGAAGCCATCGATTCGCTGTTCGACAACAGCCGTAAGTCCAATGCCGTGAAGGCCGAGGGCGGCCGCGCACTGAAGTCGCTGAGCGACGTACTGAAAGGCAAACAGGGTCGTTTCCGTCAGAACCTGCTCGGTAAACGCGTCGACTATTCCGGCCGTAGCGTTATCGTGGTCGGTCCCGAGCTCAAGCTGCACGAGTGCGGTCTCCCCAAGGACATGGCGGCCGAGCTCTTCAAACCGTTCATCATCCGCAAACTGATCGAGCGCGGCATCGTCAAGACGGTGAAGAGCGCGCGCAAACTCGTAGACAAGAAAGAAGCGATCGTCTGGGATATCCTCGAGAACATCCTGAAAGGACACCCCGTGATGCTCAACCGGGCCCCGACGCTGCACCGCTTGTCGATCCAGGCCTTCCAGCCCAAGCTGATCGAAGGCAAGGCCATCCAGCTGCACCCGTTGGTGTGTACGGCGTTCAACGCCGACTTCGACGGTGACCAGATGGCGGTGCACGTACCGCTAAGCAGCGCCGCGATCCTCGAAGCGCAGCTGCTGATGTTGTCTTCGCACAACATCCTCAACCCGCAGAACGGTACGCCGATCACTCTGCCTTCGCAGGACATGGTGCTTGGCCTCTACTATATCACGAAAGGCAAGCGTTCGACCGCAGCCGAAAAGGTGAAGGGAGAAGGTAAGATCTTCTACAGCGCCGAAGAGGTGATCATCGCCTACAACGAGAACAGGGTCGACCTGCACGCCTACATCAAGGTCAGGACGCAGGTCCGCAACAACCAGGACCAGCTCGAGAACAAGCTGCTCGAAACCACGGTCGGTCGCGTCCTGTTCAACCAGAATGTGCCCACCGAGGTCGGTTTCGTGAACGCGCTGCTGACAAAGAAATCGCTGCGCGAGATCATCGGCAACATCATCAAGTGGACGAACATCCCCAAGACGGTGAAGTTCCTCGACGATATCAAACAGCTGGGATTCCGCATGGCGTTCCGCGGCGGACTGTCGTTCAACATCAACGACCTCATCATCCCCGATACGAAGGAAGAGCTGCTCGACAACGCCAAAGGCGAGGTCGACGAGGTGTGGGACAACTACAACATGGGATTGATCACGAACAACGAACGATACAATCAGATCGTCGACATCTGGTCGCGCGTCGATACCCGGATCACCGAGACGCTGATCTCCGAGCTGAGCTCCGACAAACAGGGTTTCAATTCGGTGTACATGATGCTCGACTCCGGCGCCCGCGGCAGCAAACAGCAGATCAAACAGCTGGCCGGCATCAGGGGCCTGATGGCCAAGCCCCGGAAATCGGGATCGACGGGGAGCGAGATCATCGAAAACCCCATCCTCTCGAATTTCAAGGGCGGGCTGAACGTATTGGACTACTTTATCTCCACGCACGGTGCCCGCAAGGGTCTGGCCGATACGGCGCTGAAAACGGCCGATGCCGGTTACCTGACGCGTCGTCTCGTGGACGTCGCACAGGACGTGGTGATCACTGAAGAGGACTGCGGCACCCTCCGGGGTATCGCTACCTCGGCGCTGAAGGATAACGAGGATATCGTAGAACCCTTATACGACCGCATCCTGGGACGTACCTCGCTGCACGATGTCTACGACCCGTCATACGACAAACTGCTCGTTGCAGCCGGTGAGCTGATCAACGAGGAGATCGCCAAGGCGGTCGAGGACGCAGGCATCGAGACGATCGAGATCCGCTCGGTGCTCACCTGCGAAAGCAAACGCGGCGTGTGCGTCAAGTGTTACGGTAAGAACCTCGCGACGGGTTACATGACCCAGAAGGGCGATGCGGTCGGCATCATTGCCGCGCAGAGCATCGGCGAACCGGGCACCCAGTTGACGCTGCGTACCTTCCACGTGGGTGGTGTCGCAGGCAGCGCCAGCGTAGAATCCACGATGCTGGCGAAATTCGAAGGGACGATCCAGTTCGACGGTCTCCGCACGGTAACGACGGAGAACAATGAAGGCGATAAGATACAGGTGGTCATCGGCCGTACCGGTGAGGTGCGGATCATGGATGTGAAGAACGACCGCCTCCTGATCACCAACAACGTACCTTACGGCGCCACGCTGAGCGTGAAGGACGGACAGAAGGTCGCCAAGGGCGAGGTCATCTGTTCCTGGGACCCCTTCAACAACGTCGTCATCGCCGAGATCGCGGGCAACGTCAAATTCGACGCCGTGATCGAAGGCATCACCTACCGCGAAGAGGCCGATGAACAAACCGGTCACCGCGAGAAAGTGGTCATCGAAACAAAGGATAAAACAAAGATCCCGTCGATCAATATCGAAGGGAATAAGGAAGTCAAGACCTACAACCTGCCGGTAGGCTCGCACATCGTCATCGAAGAGGGCGAAGAAGTGAAGGCCGGACAGGTTATCGTAAAGATACCGCGCGTACTGGGCAAGCTCCGCGATATCACGGGTGGTCTGCCGCGTGTGACCGAGCTGTTCGAGGCGCGGAACCCCGGCAACCCGGCTATCGTCTCCGAGATCGATGGCGTCGTCACCTTCGGCAACATCAAACGCGGTAACCGCGAGATCATCGTGGAAGCCAAGGACGGTGTGGTCAAGAAATACCTGGTCCCGCTGACCAGGCAGATCCTGGCGCAGGACGGCGACTTCATCAAGGCGGGTGCGCAGTTGTCCGACGGACAGGTCGCGCCGGCGGATATCCTGTCGATCAAGGGCCCGTTCGCGGTCCAGGAATATGTGGTCAACGAGATCCAGGAAGTGTACCGGTTGCAGGGTGTAAAGATCAACGACAAGCATATCGAAGTGATCGTGCGCCAGATGATGCGCAAACTGACGATCGTGGATCCGGGCGATACCCGGTTCCTCGAAGAGGATACCGTGGATAAGTTTGAATTCCTCGAGGAGAACGACTGGATCTTCGACAAGAAGGTCGTCACCGACCCGGGCGAGTCGACCAAACTGAAGGCCGGCCAGATCGTGAGCCTGCGCGAGGTGCGCGAAGAGAACAGTATCCTTCGCCGCAACGACAAAAAGCTGGCCGAATTCAGGGACGCAAAGGCCGCCACCTCGGCGCCGTTGCTGCTCGGTATCACCAAGGCCTCGCTGGGGACCCAGAGCTGGATCTCCGCGGCATCGTTCCAGGAAACGACGAAGGTCCTGTCTTCGGCGGCGATCCAGGGCAAGAGCGACGACATGCTCGGTCTGAAGGAGAACGTGATCACGGGTCATCCGATCCCGGCCGGTACCGGTCTGCGCGAGTTCGAAAACATGATCGTGGGCAGCAAGGAGGAGTACGAGCTCCTGCAAACGACCCGCGAAGCCATGCAATTCGATGAAGAAGAGTAGATTGAGGTATAGGCGGTAACGCGCATACAGAATGTTAAAAAAAGTATAGGAGGAGGCAGGGTGCCTCCTTCTTTTTTATATTCGCAGCTAATAATCACTATGAAGTATATCTCTACCATTTTAAGCGTTATCGCACTGGGATTGATCGCCATCCTGTTCCTGACGCAATCCCGTCATTTCGACCAGTTGCAAAGACACATGGAAGAGGAGAAGAAGTCGATCGGCAGCGGTTTCAAGATCGCGTATTTCGACATGGATTCGCTCGAAGCGCACTACGACGGCTTCAAGGACGCCCAACAGCAGGTGAAGGAACAGGAGAGCAGGATGACGCAGGAACTCACCAGCCTGGACCGGAAAAATCAGAAGACGATCGAGTCCTGGCGGCAGAAAGGCAACACGATGACCCCCGCCGAACAGGCGCAGGCGCAGCAGGAATATGCACAGATGCAGCAGGAATACCAGAGCCACAAACAGGCCCTGGAACAGGACTTCTACAAAATGACCGAAGACAAGAAGACCGAGCTCCGCAAAAAGATCGAGGATTATCTGAAGGACTACAACAAACAAAAGAATTACTCCTACATCATCCAGTTCGACGCCAACTCCTTTATTTACACCAAGGATACGGTGTACAACATCACCGCGGATCTCGTCGACGGGCTCAACGCGGCCTACAGGAAAAAGTGAGCGAAGGACGCAAAAAGTGAATTTGGGGGCGGGCAAAAAATAAGTATATTCGGTACTTATGGCAGAAACTACCCCCACCTCTAAGGCATTCCGGCCTTCCCTCGGATTGCTGGACGGCACCATGATCGTCGCGGGATCCATGATCGGGTCCGGTATCTTTATCGTCAGCGCGAATATCACGCAAAACGTCGGCAGCGCCGGGTGGCTGATCTTCGTCTGGCTGATCACCGGTTTCATGACCATCGTCGCCGCCGTCAGCTACGGCGAATTGAGCGGTATGTACCCGAAAGCGGGCGGGCAATATGTGTACCTGAAGGAAGCTTTCAATCCTTTGACGGGTTTCCTGTATGGATGGAGCTTTTTCTCGGTGATCCAGACGGGAACGATCGCGGCCGTAGCCGTCGCGTTTTGCAAATTTGCGGGGACTTTCTGGCCTTCGCTCGAACTCAACGACAACAATATCCTGCTGCAGGTGGGCAAACTAAAGGTCCACTATGCCGAACTGGTAGCAATCCTGCTGATCCTTTTTCTCACGTGGGTCAATACGAGAGGGATCCGAACGGGTAAGACCATCCAGACCGTCTTCACCGTTACCAAACTGCTGAGCCTGTTGGGGCTTGTGGTCTTCGGTCTGCTGCTCGGTGCGCGGAGCGAGATCTGGCACCAGAACTGGACGGGGGGCTGGCATATTCAGCGGCTGATCCAGGCGGATGGAGGAGGAGGGATCGTCGGCAGCTCTCCACTGATCGGACTGGCGATATTCGGGGCGATCGCCGCTTCGATGACCGGGTCCATCTTTTCGAGCGACGCGTGGAACAACGTCACGTTCATCGCGGGGGAGATGAAGAACCCCAAACGGAACATCGGTCTGAGCCTTTTTCTGGGCACGCTGATCGTCTCCGTCATTTATATCAGTTGCAACCTGATGTATGTAAGCGTTATGCCGATGCAGCAGATCGCTACCGCGCCGCAAGGCAGGGTCGCCACGGTCGCGGCCAACCTGATCTTCGGGCACGACGGCACCTATGTGATCGCCGTCATGATCATGATCTCCACTTTCGGTTGTATCAACGGTCTGGTGCTGGCCGGGGCGCGGGTGTCGTATACGATGGCCGGCGACCGGCTTTTCTTCAAGGAAGCCGGAAAACTCAACCGCAACGCGGTGCCCGGCTGGGCGTTGTGGGCACAGGGCATCGTTGCCTGCGTGCTTTGCCTGAGCGGCACCTACAACGATCTGTTGACCATGATCGCCTTTGTCGCGGTCGCCTTCTATGCGCTGACCGTGATCGGCATTTTTGTCCTGCGCAGGAAAGCGCCGCAGCTCGACCGGCCTTATAAAGCATTCGCGTACCCGGTGCTGCCCGCGGTGTATGTCGTGCTGGCGCTGGTCTTTTGCGTAGCATTGATCATCCAAAGTCCGCAATATTCCACCGGCGGACTGATCATTGTGCTCGTCGGCATACCTTTGTACTATCTTGCGGTCGTAGCCGGACGCGCGCCCAGGTCAGAGGGCGCTACCGGTCCGGCGGAAAGGCCGGCGCGCAATTAAATCCGCCGATGCGGGCGCGGTGGTCGATTGACAAAAAAAACTTATGACGGATCTTACAAAGTTGTTCGGGCAGTTCGGGCAGATGCGGGTAGGCGTGATCGGGGATATGATGCTGGATACCTATTTGTGGGGCCACGTGGAGCGGATCTCCCCCGAGGCGCCCGTGCCCGTGGTGGCGCTGGAAAGACGCGAGTACCGGGTCGGCGGCGCAGGAAATGTGGCGTTGAACCTGGCTTCGATGGGTGCGAAGGTGACGACATTGTCGGTCGTCGGTAAGGATAACGACGGATGGCTGCTCGAGGAATTGCTGCAGAAGAGCGGCATCGACACTTCCTATCTGTTGAAGAGCGACAGCCGGATTACCACGAACAAGGCCCGGGTCATGGGCCGGAATCAACAAATGCTCAGATTGGATTCCGAGACGACGGCGGACCTCTCCGCTGCCGAAGAGGACGGTCTTCTCGACGCGTTGAAACGTTATCTCGAAAGCGAGCGGCCGCAGGTGGTCGTGTTCGAAGATTACAACAAGGGCGTGCTGACGGCCCGGTTGATCCGCGAAGCCATCACAGTTTGCCGCCACCGCGACGTGATCACGGCGGTGGACCCCAAGCGGAAGAATTTCTTTTCGTACGAACGCGTCGATATCTTTAAACCCAATCTGAAGGAGGTGAAGGAGGGGCTCAATCTGCTGTTGGATGACGTCAACGCGGGTGCGCTTCAACAGATTCACCAGCAACTGGCCGACCGGATCCGGCACCGGATCTCTTTCATTACGCTCTCGGACAAAGGGGTGTTTTACCAGGAAGGAACGGCGGCAGGGATCATCCCGTCGCATCTCCGCAACATTGCCGACGTTTCGGGCGCGGGCGATACGGTCGTCGCGGTGGCTTCGCTGGTCTATGCTGCCACGAGGGATGTCGGGCTGATGGCGCAGATCGCCAATATCGCCGGCGGGCTCGTCTGCGAAGAGGTGGGCACCGTGGCGATCAGCAAACCTCGGCTCCTCGAGGAGTGTACGAGACTGCTGGCGGCGAGCTAGCGGATGACCCGGCCACCGGCTGCGCGTACCCCCGCCATCCACCCGGATCGGCACCCCGGACCGGCACCTCGGACCGGTTGCGCAAAACACTATTGATGAGTTTCAATGAATGCCCGCCACTGTTAGCGGCTGTTCAAACATCTTCGGGTATTCTTCAAAAATCTTAGACGCTAATTAAAGTAGCTTCGCGGTATGGGCAGATATACACTAGCCATCCACGGGGGCGCCGGCACTATCCTCAAATCGGATATGACGGCCGAACTGGAAGAGGCTTATTTAGCAGGGCTGCAGCAGGCGATGGAAGCCGGGTATGCCGTGCTCGAAGAGGGCGGGTCGGCGGTGAACGCCATCAAGGCGACCATCGTGATCCTGGAGGACAATATCCTCTTCAACGCCGGCAAGGGAGCCGTGTTCACGAAAAAAGGCGTCCAGGAAATGGATGCCGCCATCATGGACGGTCGAACGCTGGCCGCCGGCGCCGTGACGGGCGTCCGCAATGTCCGCAACCCGATCGAACTGGCCACCGAGGTGATGACCAGCAGCAACCACGTGTTCCTAAGCGGCAAGGGCGCGGGTGATTTCGCGATCAAACAGGGGATCAAGCTGGAGCCGGACGAGTATTTCTTCTCACAGTTTCGCTACGACCAGTGGAAATCGATCCGGGACAGCGACCGGTACTCGCTGGACCATACGCACCAGCGGCTGGAGGAACTCATGCGCGACAAGAAGTTCGGCACGGTCGGCGCGGTGGCCTGTGACCAGCAGGGCAATATTGCGGCGGCGACCAGCACGGGCGGGATGACCAACAAAAAATACGGTCGCATCGGCGACAGCCCGATCATCGGCGCGGGCACCTATGCCAATAACCGCACCTGCGGTATTTCGTGTACGGGTCACGGAGAGCTGTTCATCCGGGCCGTAGCGGCACACGATGTAAGCTGCCTGATGGAATACAAGGGCCTCAGCCTGCAGGAGGCGATGGATGTCGTGGTGCATGACAAACTGATCGCCATTGGCGGCGAAGGCGGCATGATCGGCGTCGACGGCCAGGGGAACGCTGCCCTGGTGTTCAACAGCCAGGGCATGTACAGGGGTTTCAAAAGCAGCGACGGCAGCGAGCTCGTCGCGATCTATAAGTAGACCGGGGCCCGCGCATATTGCGGGAATTCGGTAGTTTCGCTTCCCATGAACCGATACGCAGTCATCGTTGCCGGGGGGTCCGGGTCAAGGATGGGTTCGGCTGTCCCCAAGCAGTTCATGCTGCTGCGGGGCAAACCGGTCCTTTGGCATACACTGAATACCTTTCTTTCCGTGGACGAGCGCCTGCAGGTGATCCTCGTGCTGCCCGAGGCGTATATGGAGGCGGGTAGGGTGCTGGCGGCGGGGTTCGGACAGCCCGGCCGCATCCGGCTCGTAGCCGGCGGAGAGACCAGGTTTCATTCCGTCGCCCGCGGGCTGGCGCTCATCGGGGAAGAAGCTGTCATCGCCGTTCATGACGGAGTGCGGTGCCTGGTCGGCGTCGACCTGGTGCGCCGCTGTTTCGAACAGGCGGCGAGGCTGGGTTCGGCCATACCCGTGGTCGCCAGCAAAGACAGCGTTCGGCTGATCACGCCGACAGGCAGCGAGCCTTTGGATCGCAGCCGGGTCAAGCTGGTGCAAACGCCGCAAACCTTTTTGAGCGACATCCTGCTGCCTGCTTACCAGGCCCGCTACAGGGATACTTTTACAGATGAGGCCACGGTCGTCGAAGCGGCCGGGCACACCGTTCACCTCATCGACGGTGACGCCGGCAACATCAAGATCACTTTACCGGGGGACCTGCTGCTGGCCGAACGGCTGTTGGCGGGGGAGTAAGCTCCCACAGCAATTGCGCGGTGGCGCCGGGGACCGCAACGGGCCGGTAACTGGCGCGCAGAAACGCCTTCCAATCGGCGAGCGCCGTCGGGTCCCGGAACGGCAGATCGCCCGAAAAATCCACGACAAAACGGGTATGGTGTGCGGCGAGTTCGTTCTCGATCGACTTCAGCTGTGCATGACCGGCATCCCACCGCGGGTACCAGCCCCAAAAATAATGATAGATCCAGGGCGAGGGCGAAAGGATGTCACGACGGTTGTAGGCGTACGCCCAATTGCTGTTATTGAAGATGTACAATTGCCCGTCGGTCAGCGGCTGGTCGCGCAGCCACCGGTATTCGGGCATCGCGGCGACGACATCGTCGGTGTGGGTGGACAGGTGCGTAGCGTGTTGGACGGCGTTGTAAAGCGGCAAACAGCAAAGCAGGAAGCCGAACAGCAACCGGCTTTTCCGGTCCCCGAGAAAGGGTTCGCCGATGCTGTCGAAAACGGCAAAGACAAGCATTGGCAAGGACGCGGCCAGCGGCAGCAGATAGTAATTGAACGCGTGTCCCGAAAGCAGATTGGCGATGAAGGAGAGACCAACGGTCAGCAGCGCAGCGATGACCAGCGGCTTGTTCGCGTGGCGGAGGAATAACGCGGTTATGCCGAGCGTGAGGGCGATGACCAGCGGCATGAGCGTCCCCGTTCCTTCGAGCGCGGCATGGATCGCGCGGAACTGTTCGGCCGTCGATACCCGTTCGGTATACCAGTCGAAATTAAAGCGGAAGGCGTCCCGCCAGAGATCGGCTAGCGCATGGTGAAACCCGAAATACAGCAGGACGGGCAACGACAACGCGGCAAAGCCGAGCGCGGCCATACTGATACTCCGGCCCGGCCGGCGGGTAAATACTTTCGCGCATGCATAAACGATCATCGGCAGCAGGGGCAGCAATTGGTCCTGTTGCATCAGGAGCGTGGCGGCCGCGAGGAGGCCCATCCAGAAATACCGGCGCGCGGAAATGCCGAATAGCAGGCAAAAGAAAAGCAGCAGGAAGATCGCGGTATACGCGCGGGTCATCCCGATACCCATACACACGAGGTAATTACGCAGCAACAGATCGAACAGCAACGGGAGCAGCCAGGGAAAGGCGAGGCGATGCCGGCGGCAGAGCCGGAAGAACACCAGGGTCGCCACGAGCGTGAGCGCGGTATCGATGACCCAAAGGCCCCACGGACCGGCGACGTTGAAAAAATAGATCAGCGGCGGTTTGTGATCGAAGACGTCGCGGTAGGGAACGCCGCCGCGGGCAATGACGCGCCCGATATAGCGGAAGATCTCTTTGTCGTCGAAAAAGATGTCGACCGGCGGACAGTACAGCAGGCTCAGCAAAAAGCCTGCTGTCAGCAGCAACAGCAGCGAAGTTCGCGCCTGTTTTTCTATGGTCCGCGGCTGCTGTTTCATCCCGGTTTGAGGTAGTTGATGGGAAAAGGGAGCCGGTTGAGCGTCAGGTGCGGGTATCCCACCGGGTAAGGACCGAACTGCGCATTGAAAAGCGCGATGCCGGGCACATCCGAACCCTCGAACCGGAACACCCTGTCGCCCGGGCAGTGGTCGCGGATCGCTGCATCCGTGAGCAGGTAGAACGCGCCGGTCGCTTTGCCGGCGGCGGTGCTGCCGCCGAGTACCGAATAGACATTCCGCTCGTCGAGGAAGACCAGGTAAAAAGCGGCGATCTCGCGATTGGGCAGCCTGGCGAGATACGTTGTTGCATTGCCCTGCGCAAAGGCTACCCGCGCGCAGACCGACAGTTTCTGCAACGCACCGGCGTCGGGATACAGATGCCTGTATGCTTTGCGGTGACAATCGATGACCAGCGCAGGATCGACGGCGCGTTCGATGGACAGTTGCGCGGCAGAGGCCCTGTGCAGCATGCGGCGCGCCAGGCGCCGGTAGCGCTTTTGAAGGGTCTCATAGGGCTTATCCAGCGGCAGAAAATAGTTCTTGCGGATGGTGATCTTCGGGCGACGCGAATGCCCCGTGAACGCTGGATCGATTGCTGCGGGTGCAGAGGTGGCCGGCGGCGACAGCGCATTACCCTCGTGCAGATCGATATCCCAGTACCGGAAGCGCCTGGGTATCGCCGCCAGAAACTCGGACAGGACGGCCGGAGCGCTCCGGCCGAAGACGCCCAGGACCGCGCAGAACAGCGGTTGGGTCAGGTAGGCGATCCCGAATTTCCGTTTCCACGTCAGCGGCATGACGGCCGCATAGTCATCGAGGACGAGGGCGTCCCAGTTGCCGCCGGTGATGGCGTCGAGGAAGAAGACGAGCGCATAGACCAGGCCGTCGGGTGTCGTGCGGATACAGGCGTCCCATTTGACGATGTCGATCTCGTCCCGCCGGAGATAGCGTATAGGGGTGGGGGCGGGATCGCGCGTATGTTGCTGGCTGGGCATCAGAACGGCATATTACCAAAAAGTTTACGGAAATCGATGTTTTGAAGGCTGATACTGAAGGACAGCTTTTTCAGAAAAGTGTTCTGATCCGGAACGGTCTTCAGCTGGCTGGAAAAATCGCTGCTGTATACCAGCGGGATATAGACGCGGATCACGTCCGCGGCGAGGTCGAGCTCGAAACCGCCTGCATACAGGAACCGGCTCGTGGCCGGGTTGTCGCTCCATGCACCGGCGTACGTGCCGGCATTGAAAAAGGCTTTCACCGGCAGCCATTCCGGGACCAGCGCGCGGGGAAGCGTAGACCGGAAATTGACGGCGGCCACCCAGTTGTCCGAGCGGCCCTGCAGGTCCTGGAACAGATCGGTGCGGAGCGGCAGGTTGCCGTCCCGGTCCATGATCTGCTGGCTGGGCCCCCCGTCGAAGGCATTGCGGCCGATGAACCAGTTGCTGTACGTATAGTCTTCGTTACCCCTGACGCCGGTCAGCTTCGGCTCATAACGCGTGAGGTCCTCGCCCGCATAACGGCTGCCGAGATAACCGAATTTGGACCCGAACAGGCGGAAGTCGAGACCGCCGCCTTTTGCATAGTTGAAGAAGTAGTCCAGGACGAGGTCGGCGCGGTAGAAGTGCGATGCCTGTTGCAACTGCAGCAGCGCCTTGTAGGGGTAGAGCACCCGGTCGTCGCGGATTTGGAGGCTCAGCTGGTTCAGGTAGCGGAAACGATATTTCCCGGCGGTGGGATAAGCCAGTGAGTCGGTCGATTTGAGCACATAATTGTCCAGGTTTTTTTCTCCGATGAGAAAGGTCTTCCATTCCACGCTCCGTTCGACCGTACTGCGGGCCACACCGTTTTTCAGCACGAGCCGGATAGAGGGGGCGATCTTATAGTATCCGCCGAAGAGACGATGGCCATTGCTGTCGACGCCGCTGTCTGAAGAGAACCGCGCCCCGCCGACCATGACCCGCACCTTTTGCAGGCCGTCATCGGGATAGAACGTTCGCATGAGCGCGCCTGCGCCGTTCAGCTGGCGGCTGTTGGTCGCGTACAGGGGCAGGAGGAAGAACTGCCAGGGCGCCGGGGGTAAGTTGAAATTGTGGATGAGCGCGCCGACCATCACCCGGTCGTAAATGTTATAGCTGAACGCAGGCGAGAAGGAAAGATACTGGACGCTGTCGGTGTGTTCGAGGCTGAATACGAGCGCGGGTCTTATCCGTCGATGCGCTGGCATGGGCGGCAGCGCTCCTGTTTTGCCGGGCAGCGAGAACAGTGTATCGAGACACCGCTTGCTCGTTCGCTTTATCACGGACCTGAAATCTTCGGGGTAGGGATGTTTGAACTGCCAGGTACGGAAATAGGTCCGCATACAGCTGTCGAACAGCGGGACGCCCAAAGAGTCCTGGAGCATCCTCATCCAGGCGGCTGTCTTGTTATAGGCGATGTTGTAGTAATTCGATTCGGTGAAATCTTCCGAAGCGGTGGCCATCGGCTGGTCGGTATGTTCGACGGCGCGCGTGTCGATGTCGGCGATGACGCGGCTGTTGTCCGCGGCGGGGTAGTAAAGGGCTTCATACCGGTCGTCGTAGTAGGTATTGATGCCTTCGTCCATCCAGGGGTAGCGCCTTTCATTGCTGCCGAGGACGGCATAAAACCAGTTATGTCCGACTTCGTGTTCGATGGTGAGGTCGAGGTCTTTGGGAGTGCCGTCGAGATTGATCGCCGTGATCGTGGGATATTCCATGCCGCCGGTCGAGCCCATTTTTGTCTGGACCGCGGTGACGACATCGAAGGGATATTCGCCGATGAGCGCGCTGCGGAAAAGGACCGCGCGCTTGATGTAGTCGGTGCTTTTGGACCATGCGCGCGCCTCGCGCGGCGTATAATAGGCGTATACGTCGATGATCCGGCCGGAGGGCAGCTGCAGCGTGTCGTGGCGCGTGAGGAAACGCCGGTCCGCGAACCAGGCGAAGTCGTGGATGCGGGACTGTTCATAGTGCAGGGTCCGGGTGGAGGCGGTGAGCGATGAGTCGGTCAGGCGGCCGGTGGCGGCGACGACGAACGCCTTCGGGACCGTGATCCGCACGTCGAAATCGCCGAACTCGCTGTAAAACTCACCCTGGTCGAGATAGGGCAGCGGGTGCCAGCCGCGGTTATCATAGACGGCCGGTTTGGGATACCATTGCGTGATCTGATACGAAGCGAGGGGTGGTGCGACCGGTTCGACCGGTGCGCGGAGAGAGGAACCGGGGCGCCGCGCAAGCGCGGCGCCCGACCCCGACAGCGCGGCGCGCGACCCGGACAGCGTATAACCCCCGCGCGAGAAATTGAACGGAAGCCGCACGTGGAAGGGCGTCGTGAGCGTGACATGACCTTCCGGCGGGAGCGGCCGCGGCAGGATGACCTTGATGACGTCGATGTATTGCGGATGGTCTTCCATCCGGGCCTCGAGTCCGTCCACGCGAAAATCGAGCCGGTTGATATAGCCGCGTTGCTGTTGCGTGGAGAAGTAAAAATCGGTCCTGCCGTTGCCGAGCAACTGTTCGCTGAACGCGCTGCGGTCATTCTTGTAGGCATTCGGCCAGCAATGCATCCAGATGAAGGACAACGTGTCCGGGGAATGGTTGGTGTACTGCAGCGTGATAAAACCGTCGAGCGATCGGTTCTTGTCGTCGAGCGTGACTTCGATCCGGTAGTCGACGCGTTGCTGGAAGTAGGGACGGTTCGGCGATCCGGCCGGCGGCAGAGCGCCGCTGTCGGGCGATTGGGCCGGGGCCAGGAAGGGGCCGGCGAAGGCGGAGAGGAGGAGGATGAGTTGCTTCATGATCGTTTGTTGCCGGCTCAGCGGCCCTGACCCGTAAGGATGATCTTGAGCGTATACACCATGATCTTCAGATCGAGCATCAGCGATATATTCTCGAGGTACATCAGGTCGTATTTCATGCGTTCGAGCATCTCCTCCAGGCTGCCCGCATACCCGAACTGGACCATACCCCAAGAAGTGAGGCCCGGTTTTACTTTCAGCAGATAGCGAAAATACGGCGTCCGGTGGTACAGCTGGTCGACGTAATATTCGCGTTCGGGCCGCGGGCCGACGAGCGACATTTCGCCCTTCAGGATATTCCACAGTTGCGGCAGCTCGTCTATCCTCCATTTACGCATGGTCTTTCCCCAGGGCGTTACACGCGGGTCATCCAGCGAAGACAACGACGGCCCCTCTTTTTCCGCCTCATCGACCATGGACCGGAATTTATAGATCTGAAACTTTTTCCCTTTGAAACCTATCCTCTCCTGTTGATAGACGATCGGCCCGGGCGATCCGAGCCGGACGCGGATCGCGGCATAGAGCATCAGCGGGAAAAAGAAAACGAGGCCCAATACGGAGATGGTCACATCCAGGATCCGTTTGATATTCTGCTGCCATTCGGGCATCGGGCTCGTATAGATATCGGACAGGACCGCGCCGAAGACATTGCTCGTCCGCACGGAACCGGAAAGGATATCGAGAGTGCTCGGGATGATCTTGATGCGGACGTCCTTGTTGCTGAGCCGTTCGACGATGGTTTCCACCTCGGACCGGGCCGAACGTTCCAGGGCGACGACGACGAGATGGATATTGTATTTGTCGATGGTCCGTTCGATCTCCGCCGAATCGCCGAGCTGCGGCAGGAATCGGGAAATGCCATTGTTATGCTCGTTTTTGGCCGCCACGAAGCCCGCATAGTAATACCCCGACGA
>DASZYU010000130.1:0-5889 GCA_035545215.1 Puia sp. | reverse complement strand
TTATATGAACAACCCGGAACTGGCCGCGCTACCCATGCACCAAGGCCTGGACCTGTACAACGACAACTAGGTGGAGCGGCTGATCCGCAAGATCGCCGAGCGCCTGGAAGTGGGCATCACTCCCGTAGCACAGGCCCTGGCTGCAATCACCCGGCAGCTGGAACAATACCGGCAGCAGCAGCTCGAGGCACGGCAGACGAGGCCGGAGACAAAGAAGCCACTCAGCGAAACGGATACCCAGGCAGCTGTAGCCTTCCTGGAACAGCCGGAGCTGGCTCAGGTGAAAGATGGGAAAATACAAATTAAGGCTCATGCAGAAAAGGGCGATGTTCTCAAAATCATGGGTAAAGATGGGAATGCTTCGTATTACACCTATGATCCTGACAATAAAGATGCAAACCAGCAGGGATATGTTGGTTCTGGCACCGAGGATACAGAGCAGGCTGTGACAGTTACAGCCAAGAAAGAAGAAAAAAGCGGTAATGCTCCTCCTTGGCTTCTTATAGCCGCCGGTGAAGCTGCACATGGTGTGCGGCGTAACGCAGATGGCACTAATAATCCAAGAATTTTGGAATATCTTCATACAGTAGATCCAAGGGTAAACAGTGAAAATACACCGTGGTGTGCAGGTTGTGTTAACTGGTCACTTCAACAAGCCGGTATACAAGGTGATAATTCATTGCACGCGATGCTCGTCGCCGGTCAGCGAACCTGCCCGGTATGCGTCCAATAAAGCGTTGAAATCTGCCGGTGACATAGCAATATCTTCTACTAGGACCGGAAACTGGTCACAGAGGGGGGGTAGCCCGAAAAATATTTTTCAACGGTTCAATAGAATAAAGATCAGCAATCCGAGCGGACCGAAGTGTTCTTCCAGGTAGTCCCGGATATTTCTCAGCGCGGCACTCATGTGCTCCTTCACGGTATGCGGCGAAATACCCAGCTCTCGTCCAATTTCCTGGAAGGTAAGATTGCTGTCCCGGCTCATCCGGTAGACCTGCTGTTGCCGCGGCGCCAATGCCTCGACCGCCCGCCGGATCATCCCCGCGGTCTCGTTATGATCGAAGCGCTGCAAGGGCGTCGGAGCGTTATCGGCAAACTCCCGTCCTGCCATGTTCTCCTTAAAATTCGAAGGTATCTTCCGCTGCAGCGAATTGATGAGGTGGTTGCGCGTCAGTACCCGAAGCCATGCGCGAAAATTGTGGATGGTATCCAGTTCGGCACTTTTTTCCCAAATCTTCAGAAAGACGTCTTGCACGACGTCCTGCGCCTCCAGCGGTGACTTCAGATAATAAACGGCCATAGCATACACCTTTCCGGCATATTCGTCATACAGGGAGCGGAAAGCGTCTTCGTCTCCAATTGCTACCAGACCCAACCAGTTATTTTCTGCTACATCGGCCATCTTGCGGCAGCAAAATAAGCAAATTCCGCCGAGCCCGCCGCATCATTCGACGTTCAACCATCAGGACTGATTCAAAATGAACGCGCTGGCGAAAAATGAAAAATGCCTACATTAGTGCAATGAACCACAAATCGGCCCCTACCCGAGTTGAAACGAAAACTCCCAACCGTCGTATTGCGCTCGTTGCTTTATCTCTTCTGACTGCATTGAATAGCTACAGCCAGCCCACCATCAGCGGCTTCAGCCCCGCGTCCGGGCCCGCCGGCACAACCGTCACCATAACGGGAACGAACTTCAGTTCGACTGTAGCCAATAATCTTGTTTATTTCGGCGTAGCGAAGGCCACTGTCACCGCCGCGAGCGCCACCTCGCTCACCGTCATCGCACCCAGCGGAGCAAATTATCAGCCCATTGCAATAACGGTAAACACCCTTACCGCCTGGTCCAATACTCCCTTTATCCTTACGCAAGGCGGTGGATGCGCCATCAATAGTTCTTTCCTTGCTGCAAAAGCCGATTTCATCACCTCCACGAGTCCTTATGGTGTGGCCATTGGCGACCTGGACGGCGACGGCCTGCCGGATATTGCCGTTGCGGCAAACGGCGCCAAATCGATCTCCATATACCGCAACATAAGCACCAGCGGCACGATCGCCTTCGATACGAAGGTAGAAATATCGCTTGGCAGCGATGATCCGAATAATGTTGTCATCGGCGATCTTGACGGTGACGGCAAGCCGGACCTGGCCACCGGCAACGGCCTTTCCGGCAACGTCTCCATCCTCCGCAATACCAGCACGGTGGGTTCGATCTCGTTTGACGCTAATGTCGATTTTGCAACGGGGTACAAAACCCGCTGGGTCACGATGGGGGATATCGACGGCGACGGAAAGCCCGATCTTTTCACGGTGAACAATGGCGGCGCACTGTCCCTGCTGCGAAACACCACCACCAGCGGCGCGGCCTTCACTACCAGCTCCTTTGATGCCGCCGTGAATTTCACCACGGATGGCAATCCGCAGATGGCGGCATTCGGCGATCTGGACGGCGACGGCAAGCCGGATATTGCCGTAACGAGCTACAACAGCAGTACCGTCTCACTTTTCCGAAACACCAGCAGCAAAGGAGTAGCCTTTAGCAGCAGCACCTTAGACGCCAAAGTCGATCTGACCGCGACAAATAACGCCACCGGCGTAGCTTTCGGCGACCTGGATGGCGACGGGAAGCCTGATATAGTGGCATGCAACAGGACCAGCGCCAGCGTCTCTGTCTTCAGAAATATCATCACCGGCAGCGGCGCCTTCAGCACCAGTTCCTTCGACCCGAAAGTCGATCTTTCAACAGGCAGCACAACCTGGAGGGTAGCGATCGCCGATTTGAATATGGACGGCAAGCCGGATATTGTCGTTGTGAATTCGGGAGGGGCCACCGCCTCGGTATTACAGAATGTGACCACCACCGGGGCGGCATTCTCCACCAGCTCCTTCAATACTCAGGTTACGTATGCCACCGGTAGCACTCCCCAGGATATTGCCGTCGCTGATCTGGACGGTGATGGCTGGCCGGACCTGCTCGCGAGCAACTGGTCCTCCAACAACATCTCGGTGTTGCGCAATACAGGCGGAAGTTGTACGCTTCCTCTGCACCTGATCTCTTTCACGGGCAATTCGTCCGCCAGCCGGCAGGTACGCCTCAACTGGCAAACGGTCAATGAGGTCAACACGTCCTCTTTCAATATCGAACATGCTACTGACGGCGCCCATTTCACCGGGCTTGGCGCGGTCGCTGCCGCAGACAATAATTCCGCCGTGTCGGATTACAGCTATACGGATACACATCCCCGCATCGGCGAAAATTACTACCGCCTCAAGATGGTTGACATCGACGGTAAGTATACTTACAGCCCCATTGTAGCCGTAACGCTTACCGACAGCCGGTCCGGTCTATCCCTTTATCCCAATCCCGCTTCCGGATTCGTATATGTGCAGGTGCCCTCCTCTCCCGTTCCTTCACTTCTGAGCCTGGTCAACATACAGGGTCAAACCATCGCGCAGTACAAAGTTGGACAGTATGCGACGCAGACGCACGTGTGGCTGCAGGGGCTCGCGTCAGGCATCTATACGCTGGTATGGAGCAATGGATCGAATCGTCGAACCCAGGCGATCGTCGTGAAGTAGGCGGCCCACCCGCACCACCGGCCTGCTCCTGGAAGAAGATAACCAGACGCATGGGTCGGCCCCCTTAGCCTCCCGGCGATAAACGCTATGTCGATCCCCTACCCGAACCGCTCATGAAACCCAACCATCAAGACCCTGCCCGGCTGGTAAAAAACTACCTGGCCCCGGGTGATAACTTCTCCGATTTCAAAAACTCCATCCTTCTAAAACCTTTGCTTATCGAAGCCGGCGATAAATTTTCCATCGATATCCTGCAAAAGGACAAATCCCCGCAACCAGAGCTTTATGGTGTGCTCGCGCAAAAGCCGAAGGATCATTGCAACCCTCGAAAAAGCAATCCAGGAATAACCCTAAAAAAACTCCCCCACCCCCTAATAATCCTTGATCACCAACACATCCACCGCCGTCGTCTTTTCGACGAGATCGAGATCATATTTCTGCCGCAATTCTTTTGCTAGCGCCGCCAGGTCATTCAGCGGCGCCGACAACTCCATTTCGATCGCACCCGAATAGCCCGTCTCATCCTTAAAGATCAGCGGCGTATTCCTATTTGCAAAAGAGATCCTGTCCAATAGGTTGCCGATCCCCGCGTGGTACAGCTGCGTGCGCTTCGGATCAACCAAAGAATCCGCCAGGTCGGGTGAAGCCTTCAGCCTATCCACATCCGAAGTCCTTACCAGTACCACGCAGGGTAGCCGCCGCCGCTCAACCTTTACACTCAGATGAAAATAGTCCGACAGCGTCTGCAACATCACCCGGTAGCGGTAGTCCTGCTCATCCAGCGGAAACACGGACTCATAACTGAAGCGGTGTTTACGGTCCCAGTCTGCCCGGTCTTTGCTATCGGTCACGCGGCACAGATACTTCGCGGTATCCCTGGTGATTAATTCGATCCGCTTTCCAAAATCGAAGTCCGCGCTCTTGAAAATATTGCTGTTGTACGAGGGGTCCCTCCCGAGCACCGCCTCGCCGATCAGTTCCGGAATCGTATAGTTCGGCCGCGTGATCCGTCCGGCCCCATGCACCGAATCGATCGCGATCCGCACGACCGGCCCGCGCAGCCCCTCGAAATAGCCAAACAAACTCGAAGAATAACGCAACACGCCGGGGTCCACCGGATAGATCTGCGGCAGCAAGGGTTGCAGTGGATCATGGGTCAGAAAATCGATCTTTTCCGGCAAGGTTGCCCGGCTGTCCGCCAGCAGGCGATCAATATTCACGGATGTCACGTCCTGGGCATGCGTAATGGCGCGGACGACGCCTTGGCCATCGATCCATACCTCGTGCGGCACGAGCATATGCGGGAACAGCTGTCCGAAAACGGTGTCGCCCGTCACCGACGGCAGGTCCACCATCGCAAAAGGCGAATGACGTGCATGCATCCGCTCGAAAGCCCTGCGGATCTGTGCTTCGGGCTGGGTATTCACCAATACGATCTGCAGGCGATCGCTATACTCATCGCTCAGCTGTTTCATCCTGGGGAAGCTTTCGATACACCCTGCGCAGCCGGTCAACCAGAAATCCAGGATAACCCATTTACCGCGAAATGCAGCAAAGTGGGCCGACGGATGACCATACTGACTGATATGCGAAATCGTTACATCCGGCACCGTATCTCCGATGTGCAACGCGCGCCGCGGCGCCGAGGATTTCGGCTGAGCGGCGGCGCCGAGTGATACAATACAAAAGCAGACCACTGCGAATAGCTTCGTCATGGGAGTCAATTTTAAAGGAGCCAATTCAGTAGCCCGCATTCTGCGTTATATTCGGATTGGTGAGGATTTCATTGTTCGGGATCGGATACAGCGCGTCCGTCGGATGCCAGACCGCTGGCTTCTCCGCCCCAAGCACCGCATTGATCCTTCCAAGCCGTTTCAGATCGAACCAGCGGTGCCCCCATTCGCAAAAGAATTCCACCTGGTTTTCGTGATCGATCGCCGCCAACAAATCGGCCTGGCCGATGCCCGGGTTGGTCTGCGCGACAGCAGGCAACCCCGCACGCACCCGGATCTTGTCCAGTGACGCGATCGCAGCCGTAAGGCTCCCCAACTGCGCCTCCGCTTCGGCCTCGATCAGGTATTGCTCGCCGAGCCGCAGCACGACATAATATTCCAAAGCCGGCGTCGCAAGGCGGGTCTTATATTTGTAGGGATAGTAATACACCGTGCCCGCGATCTTGTTGCTGTCCACCCAATCCAGCCTCCGCTGATCGCCGGGTTCGAACGCCGCCAGAACAACCGAACTCAACCCATATGAAGGTTTGATGCTCGCAGACGATGGTACAAACTGGTAGCCTTCTGCCGTATT
>DASZYU010000129.1:0-9307 GCA_035545215.1 Puia sp. | reverse complement strand
GCGATGGACAGGCCGGGCATCACTCATCGATTCATGACCGCCATCCGCCATCCCTACGGGGTTCGCCGCCCCCATGCTGAATTCCCCGCCGGCGATCCAGACCATACCGGCAGGGGCCGGCGCCGAAGGCCTGCCCGTATTTTCGCGGGTAGGCCCGAACCCATCAGCCGCCGGGGATGCAGCCCCGTCACCGCGCTGTGAAGAGACGACGCCGGCCGCGCTATCGGACGCTTCCCCCTGCACGCACGAGATTGCCGCGTCCACTTTTTCCTTGCGGAAGGCAATCGAGGTACCGGTATTGTTGATGCACCCGGTGATGCCCGTCAGCGACAATGCGATCAGAAGTTTCGCCCATTGCGGATCCATGTTGTCTGTTTAAAAACCTATACCGCAAGGTAAGCGATATTTTTTTAAGACATGGGCGCCGTAACAGGCGAGGCCTGCAAACTCTCCCATACCTTGTTCCATCTCGGCGGCGCCAATGTCCTTGAAGCCAACTGACAAAATTTCTCGAAAACAAACGCGGGTGCGGTCTGCTGAATGCCTTTGTACCACGCGACGATCTCCGGCGAAGCCATTCCTTTGAGCATCCAGGCGGAGATCTTCATGTTCTCGTCCATCGGAACCGACGCGGCGATCTCCCGGACGATTTGAAGCAGGTCTGCATCGCTAAAATGTTTCCACAGGATTGCATTGATGACGGTCTCTTCCTTCTTCATGTGTTCGACATTGAACGCGAGAAATGAGTTGAACGCCTGAAGGAGCTCGTTACCCGCAATGGCGTTCTGTTCCGAAGAATTGGAGGATACAAACAAGCTCAGACATCGATCCAATTGGCCGGACAATTCGTGATCGGTCTGGTGCTGGCTTTCGAAATCGGCTACCACCTCCGGAGCGATACCGGCTATCTTCGGGAAGATGCGATGGTCTTCCGTGTCGGCATGGAAGGCAAATGCTTCGTTCACAAACCGGACGCGTTCGGTTACCTTGCCGATCTCCTCTTGCCTGGTGAAATCGGTTTGCTGGATCATGATCGCGGTGTCGTACAGCAGGGCGCGGAGGCCTTTGTGGATCTGCCCGAAAGGATTGAAACGTAGGGTGTGCATAAACAAAATGATTTCCCGCAAAATACGGTCGGCCACATCCGTAAAGAATATAACCTTCGTTATACGTGCGCCGGTGCGGCAAAAAGAAACCGGCCGCTGAGGCGGCCGGTTAACCCTTGACCCTAAATCCAAAACCAATTCAACTACTATATAGCGATAGAGAGAGAGAAGACACGTAAAAGTGGCTGTTCAACATTAGTACACGCCCGGGGCACCGGCGTAACCGAACTAAGCGTTTACCAGTATGTCCGTACTATAACATTCATCTATTCAAGCATTTCGTTAACTTACCCGCATGAAATCTATTTTTTCCGTTGCGGCGGCCATCGTCCTGCTCGCCAGTCTTGCTGCGATGCGGCCCGCCGGGTCACCCGCGAAGCGAACCGACAGGACGCCCCCCTCGATACCCGCCGGCACCCATGACAGCACACCGACGACCGCATCCGCCCTTCGGTCCCGCGCTGGACATGCGTTCTCCAAAACGATTTTCTTCGACGACTTCAACACGGGCCGGCTCGACCGCTCGAAATGGAACGTGGTCGTCACTGGCTTCCACGTCAACAACGAGTTGCAGGCCTATGTCGATTCGGCCGTGACGCTGTTCGAACAGAACGGGCAGCTCGTATTCCAGCCCTGCTATACGCCCGGCTTCGTCACCCGCGACGGTCAGCATTTCGATTTCATCTCGGCGCGCATCAACACAAAAGACAGATTTGACTTCCTTTACGGGCGGGCAGAAGCGCGGATTAGCATAGACAGCGGCGCGGGGCTCTGGCCCGCCTGGTGGATGCTGGGTTATGGGCAGTGGCCGGCTTGCGGCGAACAGGATATCATGGAGTTCGTCGGCGAACGCGACTGGGCCAGCGCCGCGGTGCACGGCCCGAACTATTTCGGCAATACCCCGTTCGTCAACCGCCTCTATTTCCCGGCGGGCCAGGACATCACGCACTGGCATATCTACGCCGTGGACTGGACGCCCGACAGCCTCAACTTCAGCTATGACGGCCACCCGGTCTTCCGGCTCACGCGCAGCATGACCAACCTCTATGGCCCATGGGCATTCGACAAAAAGGAATTCCTCATCCTGAACTTCGCGCTCGGAGGCGCCTATCCTTCAAAGGTGAATGGCGTCAAATCGCCTTATGAAGGTCTGCCCGAGTCGACGGTCGGCCAGATCAAAGCCCACAAAGCGCGTATGTACGTCGATTGGGTCAAAGTGATGCAGCGATAGTACCGGGCCCGCGCAAAGATCGCCGCGATTCCGATCGCGCCCCGCAGCCCGGGCGGGAAATTTCGTATATTCAACACATGAACCTCATCGGCAATCTCATCTGGATGATCTTTGGCGGTCTCGCGGCCGCGCTCGGCTATGTCATCGGCGGATTCTTTCTTTGTCTCACGATCGTCGGTATCCCTTTCGGCATGCAATGCTTCAAGATCGCGGGTCTTGTGCTCTGGCCCTTCGGAAAACGCGTGGTGAATACCGGCAGCGCGATGGGTTGTCTCACCGTCTTCTGCAACATCGTTTGGTTGGTCTTCGGCGGCCTTTATACCGCGGTCGTCCACCTCGTTTTCGCCGGCTTGCTTTTCATCACGATCATCGGCATCCCTTTCGCCCGTCAGCATCTCAAGCTGATGGAGCTGTCTCTGATGCCCTTTGGCAAACAGGTCGTCTGACGGCGGCCGCGCCCGCACAGCTGCCGATATGCGGCCCGTTCGTAAATCTACGTGTCCCCGCTTCGGTTAGTACCCAACGCTAAGCAATTGTCCCTAAAGGCCGGTAAGTTATCCGATCAGCGCGCAAAATGACTCCGCAAAAGCTCAGGTTTCGCCTCCGATCCGTCGCATCTTTGTCCTGTCAAAGCAAAACCATCCGTACCCGAACCGTACCCTTGTCCAATGCCCTCTGAAACCGTCCATGGATCCATCCTTTGAAAACCAGATGCAACCCTTTGAAAGCCGATCCAACCCTTTGAAACCCGATCCGGAACCCGTGGAAAGCCTGTGCGCACATTCCACTGAACCCTTAACAGGGAATGAATTGCCCGCCGTGACCCCGGCGGGTTTTTTGCATCCTGGACTCCAACCTGGAGTACAAGCGCGGCGACGCCGATTTCGGCTAATTTCCCGGAAAGCTCGTTATATGTCCCTTCGTGCAACGCGCGCTCTTCGCCGCAAGACCTGCTATTTTATTCAATGCCACGTTCACCCGGTTATCCGGGTAGACGGCTCTGCAGTAAAACGCGGTGCAGGAAAACAAAAAGACGTCTTTACAAAAAAGCAGGTGCTCATCCTTTTCGATCTGCTGACGAGCGCAGCGAGGGTCGAGCCGATCGACTTCCGAAAACAAAACAGCTTCCCGAAACTCGCCGCGCTCCTGCATGCGCTCACCGGCCACGTCTGCGCCAGCTGGCTGGCGGAGTTAAAGGACTACAAGACCAGGGGTTTGTATGACTGTTATACTGCCGGCGAGAAGAACCAGCTCGTCGCCACCCTGACCAACCTGGCGGAGACCTTTCGGTGCGCGGGTTTCGCGAACATCGCCACGGCAGCGGACAAAAAAATGCGCGAACTGGAAGCGCGGGGTCGCTCGCTTCAGTAGCGGGCTGCCGATTCAGGCGCGGGGTCGCCCGCTTCAGTAGCGGCGTTCGGCTTTCCGAAGGCTGTCGATCGCCTGCTGATCCGCCTCTTTTTCCAACTCCTTTTGAGCCAGTTCCTTTAACCGCAGTTCCTCCGCCGCAACGAATTTGCGGAAGGCATGCGGGTCGAGGGCATATTTGGCCTCGGCCGAATCGAGCCGGCGGAGCAATTTCGGGTCCCGGATCAGGCGCGCATACCGCCACTCGATGTCGTGCTCCCGGTACCGGTCGGCCCTGTCGACCTGGATCAACAGTAAGGTCAGGACCGAGAACGCAAACCCCAGCGCGAGACAAACGACGACCACCGGCCAACCCAGGAAATGCCGGTGATGGATCTCCTTTTTCCAGGGCTCCCGGAAAAAAGCGGTATGCGCCGCCAGCTCATCGCGCAATTTCCCGACATCGCCGGGCGAAACGACTGGCCTCGCCAGTCCCGGTTGCAGCGCGGCCAATGTCTCCTTCACGGACACCCATTCGCGTTCCAGCGCTTCGATCCGCGGCATCACGGGCAATAACTGGCCGAGTGTTTCGGCAACTTTCCCGATCCGGTCATTCGCCTCGCTGATTGCGTCCGTGTTCTTTTGCACCGTCTCCAGCATCGCCCGCATGAACTCGTCGCCTAATGTGAGCGCCTGACCTTCCGCCGGATCTGCCCGTTCTTTCATCTGTTTGCTTTTTACCGCACCGGCGTACTCCCGTATTGTTCCTCGCATCGTTCAGAGTCCCATCCGCCGGCCCTGTCTCAATGTATATTCATCTTCGCTGTCCGTCCGCCGGATCGATTGGGTTTGCGTCTGCGCTCGCCCGGGCTCCTGCCGCAATTTTTCCTCCTGCGCCAGTTGCTGTTGCAAAGCCAGCGTCTGCTGCAACCGTTGCAGCGAATACGCCGCATCGACCCGGCTGCCCTTGAAACTCGCCTTGTCGAAGCGGAAGCTGATGCCGACCCTTTCCTTCGTCTTTTCATCCAGCCGATAGCGCACGCTGACGTCCCTCGCCCCCAGCCGCCTTTCCAGGTCGTCGAGACTCCGGCATTTCGGCAACTCTTCCAGGATTGCCTGATAGAGGCGGTAACGTTTATTATCAAGAGCAGACATGACGTCCATACGCGTCTGCTCCAAATGTTTTCCCTGCTCCGGCCTCAATCCGTATTCCGTTGTCAGCTGGCGTGTCACCCGGACCGTCCGCTTGATGATCAACCCCTCGACCATCGCGTCTCCTGCATTGTTCACCCTGTTGGCAATGATATGGACATGCAGGTGATCGGTATCCGTGTGTTTGACGAAGACATACTGCGTGTCTGCCATCCTGATCAGTTGCAAATACTTCCGGCTGATTTCCACCAATCGTTCATCGTCCACTTTTTCTCCGGGTGGAAAGCTCAGAACGGCATGAAACACCGGTTTTTCCTTCGCCGGCATCAGCCGCCATTGCCATTCGAAATCCTGCGCCATCAATTCGGCGTCATGCCCGCGGACGCCCTCTACCGCAAGGACGCGCGAATGTTCCGGCCGCTGCAACACGTACCGGCAGATAGCCCTGAATCCCCTGCCTGTAAAAATTATTTTACCTATCATGGCAAAGTTGATGGATGATCTCATCCATGATACCCCTGTATTTCAGGAACAGCACCGCCGTTTGTGCGGCCGCCTGCTCCTTGGCGGTCTCCGCCAGGCGATGAATATCGACCGACAGACCGATGAGGGTTTTTACCGTTTGCCGTTCTTCCTCCGTCCATCTTACCCTGACTTCACCGTGCACAGCTACCTGCCGCATGTAGTCGGCCAGGATGAGTCCACTCTTTTCCACCTTGCGACGAATCACTGCGTCTTCCAGTTCCGTGGTGGGAAATGAAATATGTTTCGTCCTTCCGTTTGGTTTTCTCGGCCGCCCCGCTCTTCTGCCCATAGTGAAAAGATCACCGGCAAAAATAGCCGGCAATAGGGTCCAAACGAATTCGGGTCGACCTGCAAAATCGCCGGTCCCTCGCCTTTTTCGCGGCCGGCGACCCGTCGCCCAAGACTGGACCCTCGCCTTTTTCGCGGCTGGTCCGGCGACGCCTCCGCGTAAAACCGGATATTTGTTCGAAAATCAATCCCATGCTACGTCCAATCGCACAGCTTTATCTCCGCCTGGCCATGGGCATCGGCTTTTTCTTTTTCGGGCTCGACCGGCTCGGCGCCTGGGGACCTTATGGCAAACCCTGGGTCAGCTGGGGAGACTGGAAACATTTCTCGATCCGCGCCCACCAGCTGATGAGCTATCTGCCCTATAACCTTGCGGAAGCCTTCGCCATGGCCGCAACCTTCATCGAAGTGGCCGGCGGTCTGCTGCTGGTCATCGGGCTCTTCACCCGGTGGGCCGCCTATGCGTGCAGCGGTCTGGCGTTTTGCTTCGCCATCGCGATGGCCATCACCGACGGCATTACCTCGCCGATGGGCTACTCGGTGTTTACGGTCAGCGCAGCGAGCCTGCTCCTGGCGACCATCCCCGAATATCGCTTCAGCGCAGACCGGCTCTTCCTGCAAAAAAGAGCTACCTTCATTGCATGGAAAAAATAACCATCGCCACCGCGCAATTCGAGATGGCCAGCGGCGATAAACCATACAATCTGTCGGTGATCCGCCGCCTGACCGCGGCGGCCGCGGCCGAAGGCGCGGCCGCCATCTGCTTCCACGAATGCAGTATCAGCGGCTACACATTCGCGCGGCGTCTGTCCAAAGGACAACTGCTCGATCTCTCCGAATACCTGCCCGATGGACCAAGCATCCATGCGCTCACCTCGATCGCGCGCGAGTACGACATCGTGGTCCTCGCCGGTCTGTTCGAAAAAGATGTGGAGGACAATATCTTCAAGGCCTATGTCGCTGTCGGCAAGGACGGGCTCATCGCCAAATTCCGCAAGCTGCATCCCTTTATCAACCCGCACATTATGGCCGGCAGCGAATACGTCGTTTTTCCGCTGAAAGGATGGAATTGCGGCATCCTGATTTGCTATGACAACAACATCATCGAGAACGTGCGCGCCACCGCGCTGCTCGGCGCCGACATCATCTTCATGCCGCATGTGACGATGTGCACCCCCTCCACCCGGCCGGGCGCGGGTTTTGTCGATCCGGAACTGTGGGCGGCCCGCGAGACGGACCCCACTCCCCTGCGCATCGAGTTCGACGGGCTCAAAGGCCGCCAGTGGCTGATGAAATGGCTGCCCGCCAGGGCGTATGATAACGCGATCTATGCCGTCTTCTCCAATGCCATCGGTATGGACGACGACCAGCTCAAGAACGGCTGTTCGATGATCCTCGACCCGTTCGGAGACATCATCGCAGAATGTCGCAGGCTCGGGGACGAAATCGCGGTCGCGACGCTGACTCCCGAAAAGCTGAAGCTGGCGGGCGGCTACCGCTACCGGCAAGCCCGGCGACCCGACCTTTACAGGGATATCATCGGTCAACCGCACGTCGCCGAACAAAAAGTGGTCTGGTTGACCGACCCGACAGCGGCTCAGCCCAGCACCAGCGCGGCCAGCGCTTCCCAGCCCTGAACGGCCACCGTCCTTCCCAGCAACCGCGCGATATCGGTGTAGATCTCCGCCGCGGACCTGCCCTCCCGGCGCAGGTATTGGATCGAAGTAGCTCCGGCGGATTTCGAAAGTTTTTCGCCGCGATCCGTCGTCAACAGGCGATGGTGATAAAACCGCGCTTCGGCGAAGGCCTCCATCCCCGGCAGACAGGATGCCAGGTACAACTGCGCCAGCGTCGAAGGCCATAGGTCCTCGCCCCGAACGATGCCGTCGACATCATAGTGGACGTCATCCACCAGCGACGTCAATTGATACGCGGGAAATCCATCCTTTTTCCGCACCACGAAGTCCTGCATCTCCGCCGGCAACATGGACTCGATCACACCTGCTGTGCCAACCGGCAATCCCGGCCCGCTCGCATCCTGTCCCCGCGCCGGCGCCCCGGCAACCACGTCTTTGCCATCCAGCGTCTTCACACGCAGCCTCGCCGAAGGCGAAGTCCTCAGCCGCCATGTCACGCCCTGTGCATCCAGCGACAATCCCCGGTCACGGCAGGTGCCCGGATAGACCCCGTTTCGCAATTGCGAACGGCTGCACGAACAAGCGAACACCGATCCGTTCGCCCGCAGGAGATCCAGTGCCTGCGCATACAACGGCATCCGGTGCGCCTGCGAATACCGGCGCTCGAATTCCTCCGCGTCCTCCGGACCTTCGTCCCAGGGCAACTCCATGAACCGCAGCGTTTCGAAGAGATCGCGCACATAGGCCCGGTCGACCCGCTCGCGGTCGAGGTCGTCGATCCTCAACAACACCGATGCCCCGGCGCGACGCGCGAGCGCGACCGTCAGCGAAAAAGAAAGGATGTTACCCAGGTGCAGGTAACCGCTGGGCGTCGGCGCGATCCGCGTCCTGGTAAACGCAAGTATCTCTTTCATCGGGAATGCTCTTTTTTTCGGCCGGCGTTGGTTCTACGGCGGGCCTCCACCGGTCAGGATGATCCTTTTTCCGCGCCCCCGCTTCGGGGCCGGGCCTTTTGCCTGGCCGGCAAGCCTTTTGCCTGGCCGCTTTATTCTTCCTCGGCCAGCCGGATATGAAACTCCTGGATCTTCGCCGGGTTCTCCGGCGTCAGCGTGAACCGCACTTCAAGGTCCGCCTTCTCTCCCTCGAGCAGGAACCAACCGCGCAGCCGGTTCCCGGCATGCATCGGACCCGTCTTTTTGATCTTCCCGGCCGCTGCAAACAAAGCGCGCGTCTGTGCGCGCAACGAATCCACGAAATAGTCCATCCAGAAATTATCGGCAAAGATCGCGCTCTGGCGCGCGCCGTTCCAATCGGGCAGCAAGGCAACCAGCTCGCGCCGGCGCTGCAACAGGATCGGCGACGCCACCCCTTCTCTGGGTGTCAGCCGCGCCAGCGTCACCAGTGTATCCAGCACTTTCATATTGATCGCGGACGTATTGGCGTAAGTGAGATTGGCAAAGCAGATGACGCCGATGCCGTAGTCCGGCAGGATCATCCAGTTGCTGCCGAAACCGGGCAGGCCGCCCGTATGCCCGATCATCGTCTTGCCCTTGCAGTCCTTCGCCCAGCGGATACCATAGCCATAGCCGGCTACCATCGGGCAGGCAGGACCGCCCGCGTCCGAATAGCTGAACCGGGCGTTGAGATTGTTGAATACCCACGGCTGCTGCATCTCGCGGCGCGAACTGCGTTTCAACGGGCCGTCCTCTTTTCCGTCCCTCGACGGCCAGGCGGACAACTGGAACGCTTCATACTTAGCGAAATCTTCCATCGTGGTGATCATTCCGCCCATCGCTCCGAATGCGCCGTCGTGCAACATCGGTTGCTCGACCCAATCCCCGCCCAGCCGGCGGTAACCATGCGCCAGCACGTCCTTCGGTACGCGCGAATACTCGAAATACGTGTGATCCATGCCCAGCGGCCGAAGGATGTGTTCGGTCACATAATCCTCGTAACGCTGACCGCTGACCTTCTGCAAAATATAGCCCAGGAGCGCAAAACCGGTATTGCTGTACTCGTAA
>DASZYU010000128.1:0-10290 GCA_035545215.1 Puia sp. | reverse complement strand
GCAATACGTTGAGGTCGGTGACCAGCGTGTCACGGGTATTCATATCCATGTGGTACCGTCCGCTCCAGAAAAAGGATTTCTTGTCGTTCACCACCTCCACCCCTTCGAGGTTGACGCCGCGTTTGCGAAGCTGCTCCATCTCCTCTTTGGCGAAATCGTATCCCACGATGGAAACCTGGTTGATGGGTTTTACGAAGTTGCTGGCTGCATAAGCGACATAGGTAGCCGCGCCGCCTACGATCCAATCGGTTTTTCCAAAGGGTGTTTCGATGGCGTCGTAGGCCATTGATCCCACTACGATAAGTGACATGCGTGATTTTTAGGGCGCAACCTACATAATTTCCGTTGAACTTGTTGCTAACAGTCGTTAGCCTCCTTATCTTTGTGGCCGGCATGGCTAAGATCCACAGCAAACGCAACAGCACCAAGAAAGAGGTGATCATTGAAAAGGCCTCGCGTCTTTTCAGGGAAAAAGGCTTTGGCGCCGCCTCGATGAGGGACCTGGCGGATCACGTGGGGGTAGAGGCGGCCAGCCTTTACAATCATATCCAATCGAAATCGGAGATCCTGCAAACCATTTGCTTCCGGGTCGCTAACGCGTTCATGTCCAATCTTGAAGCGGTGGAGGCCAGCCCGCAGCCTATCCTGAAAAAAATGGAGGCGATTATCCGGCTTCACATCCGGATGATGCTCGATCAATATGAATATGTCTACATTGCCGATCACGAGTGGCGCCACCTGCCGGAGCCCTATCTTTCCAATTTCCTCAATCAGCGGCGCAGCTACCGCAAACGCCTGGGAGATATCATCGAAGAGGGCATCTCGAGAGGAGAGATAAAGACGATAGAGCCCTATACGGCAGTCCTGGTGATTCTTTCGGCCATCAGCGGTATCGACTCCTGGCAGCGGTCGCGAAAAAGCACGACCGCCGAAGCGCTCGAGGCGAACATGGTAAAATACCTGATCGAAGGGTTAAAAAAATAGGGAGACAATCTTGGCCAGCCATTTTCAACGACTCAAAATAGACGATATCCGCCGCGAGACGGCCGATTGCGTGTCGATTTCATTGACGGTGCCGGCGGGACTGGAAGAAGCATTCCGTTACCACCAGGGGCAGAACATCACCGTCCGGACCTATATCGATGGCGAGGAGGTGCGGCGATCGTACTCCATTTGCAGCAGCCCGCTGGACAGGGAGCTGCGCATTGCCGTCAAAAAGGTGCCGGGCGGGCGGTTCTCCACCTTCGCCAACGAAGTGCTGCAGCCCGGACAGGAGCTGGAAGTGCTCCCGCCTTCCGGAAAATTCTATACCGAACTTAACCCGGATAACCGCAAACACTATCTCGCATTCGCGGCCGGCAGCGGCATCACCCCCGTGCTATCGATCATCAAGACGACCCTTGCGGTCGAACCGGGAAGTCATTTCACGCTCGTCTATGGGAACCGCCACCGGCCGTCGATCATATTCAGAGAGCAGCTGGAAGCCCTCAAAAACCGTTATATGGACCGGCTGTCGCTGCATCATGTCCTCAGCCGCGAAGAAATGGACATCGCGCTTTACCAGGGACATATCGATGCGGCCAAATGCCGGGAGCTGTGCGGCAAGGTGATCGATCTTTCGCTGACCGACGATATCTACTTGTGCGGACCGGAAAAAATGATCTTTTCCATCAAAGACTGGCTCGAACAGCAAGGCGTCGAGAGGAGAAAGATCCACTTCGAGTTGTTCCACCCGATGGACAACGGTAAAAGCGGTATTGCACCTGCAGAGCAACACCAGTCGGACAGGGACAGCCCCGGGGAGGCTGCCGGCAGGACCAGTCAGGTGACCGTCCGGCTGGACGGGATCAATCATGTCTTTGCGCTGGCTTTCGAAGGCGCCCCGATCCTTGACGCGGCATTGTATGAAGGAGTGGACCTGCCTTTTGCATGCAAAGGCGGGGTTTGCTGCACCTGCCGGGCCCGCCTCGCGGAAGGCAAAGTGGAAATGGATCTGAACTATGCGCTGGAAGCGGATGAGCTGGCAGCCGGCTTTATCCTGACCTGTCAGTCGCATCCGCGGTCGCCAAAAGTGGTCGTAGACTTCGATTCGAAATGACTGTCACCGATCGCGGGAAGACAGCCTGCATCCACTCCGCGCACCGTACTAACACTTGTTAGCTTTGGAAAAAGAAGTATATTTGCAGGTAAAGAATTCGCCTATGCCGGCTGCCGATATCGAGAAGCATTTCCAGGGAAAGATCGACCAGGATATCCGGATCGAGCCAAAGGATTGGATGCCCGAGGCCTACCGGAAGACCCTCGTCCGACAGATGTCCCAACATGCGCACAGCGAGATCGTGGGCATGCTTCCGGAAGCCAACTGGATCACGAGAGCGCCGAGCCTCCGGAGGAAAGCAACGCTGATCGCGAAGGTGCAGGATGAGGCGGGTCATGGGCTTTACCTCTATTCAGCCGCGGAGACGCTGGGCGTGAGCCGCGACGAGATGATCGATCAGCTGCACAGCGGCAAGGCCAAATATTCCTCGATCTTCAACTACCCGACGCTGACCTGGGCCGACATGGGCGCCATCGGCTGGTTGGTCGACGGGGCTGCGATCATGAACCAGGTGCCTTTGTGCAGGGCGTCTTATGGCCCCTATGCCAGGGCAATGGTGCGTATCTGCAAAGAAGAAAGCTTTCATCAGCGGCAGGGGTTCGAGATCCTGCTCGTGCTTAGCCGCGGAAACGCCGAACAACGCCGGATGTGCCAGGATGCGATCGATCGCTGGTGGTGGCCTTCGGTGATGATGTTCGGTCCCAATGACGACGCATCGCCGCATACGGCTCAAAGCATGCAATGGAAAATCAAGCGCTTCACCAACGACGAACTAAGGCAACGCTTTATCGACGTCTGTGCGGAGCAGGTCAAGCTCTTGGGGATGACCTTGCCCGATAACCGGCTCGCATGGAACGAAGATCGGGGACACTATGATTTCGGCCCGATCGACTGGGAGGAATTCAGGAACGTCATCAATGGCAACGGACCGTGCAACAGACAGCGGTTGGAGGCGAGGGTCAAAGCGCACGCCGATGGCGCCTGGGTCCGCGAGGCCGCGGTGGCGCATGCACGAAAAAAAGCAAGTCTTAACAAAGAGGAGGCCGCATAATGGAAAAAATACCGGGAATCACCGGGGAAACGCGACCGGTCGGCCAGGCTTCCTGGCCGCTGTGGGAGATCTTTATCCGCAGCAAACAAGGGCTGGATCACAAACATGTCGGCAGTCTGCATGCCGCGGATGCCGCGATGGCGATAGAAAATGCCCGGGATGCCTATACGCGGCGGATGGAAGGGATCAGCATTTGGGTCGTGGAAAGCAAACACATCCATGCGTCGAATCCGGATGAAGCCGGCAGTCTTTACGACCCTGCCAATGACAAGGTCTATCGCCACCCTACCTTTTACGATCTCCCGGACGAACTAAAGCATATGTAAGATGTTCTCATCAGCAATCATCGGGTATACGTTGCACCTGGCGGACAATGCGCTTATCCTGGGTCATCGCAACAGCGAATGGACGGGTCATGGTCCCATTCTCGAGCAGGACATCGCCCTCTCGAATATCGCTCTGGACCTTATCGGGCAGGCGAGAAATTTTTACCAGCTGGCGGCGGGGATGATCAACGGGACCCGGGGAACGCGGGCCTGGCCGGCCGTCGGCGGGGACAAAGCCGAAGTGACCGAAGATGATCTCGCGTACTTGCGCGATGGATGGGATTTCAGGAATTGCCTGCTGGTCGAACAGCCGAACGGCGACTGGGGTGCTACCGTCCTGCGGCAGTTCTTTTTCAGTGCCTATCAGTTTTACTTTTATGGCGAACTGCGGAACTGCCGCCATGCGGAGATCGCCGCCATTGCCGAGAAATCGCTCAAGGAGGTCACCTATCATCTCCGATGGAGCGGCGAGTGGGTGATCCGTCTCGGGGATGGCACGGACCAGAGCGCTGGTCGGATGAAAAAAGCGATGGATCACTTGTGGCAATTTACAGGCGAGCTTTTCGAACCGGCCGGGTACGAACGGGAATTGTTGGCGGAAGCAATCGCGGTGGACCTCCCGGCCATCCGGCCGTTGTGGGATCAGCGGGTGCGGGAAGTGCTGGGCGCCGCGCGGTTGGCTGCAGGGAGTGACGTTTGGATGCAGACGGGCGGGAAGCAGGGAAAACATACGGAGCACTTAGGCTACCTGCTGGCTGAAATGCAATTCCTTCAAAGGGCCTATCCGGGATGCGAATGGTAATGGACGACGTAAGCAACATATGGTCCATTTTGGAAAAGGTGGAAGACCCGGAAATACCTGTGCTGTCGGTCATAGACCTGGGCATCATCCGCGATGTCAGTGTCGAAAACGGGCAACCGGTGATCGTACTAACGCCGACGTACAGCGGCTGTCCTGCGATGGATATGATCCGCGTCAGGATCCGGATGGCATTGCTGCAACACGGGTTCACAGGCGTGCAGATCAAAACGGTCCTTTCGCCCGCCTGGACAACCGACTGGATGAGCGAAAAGGGAAAGGAAAAGCTGCAGGCGTTCGGGATTGCGCCCCCTCTGCCGTTGCAAACCGTTTGTCATCCGGGTATGTTCCACCGCGAAGAAGCGATACCCTGTCCCCGCTGCAATTCCTACCACACTGCGAGGATCAGCGAATTCGGCAGCACGGCCTGTAAGGCGCTCTATCGGTGTGAGGACTGCGGGGAGCCGTTCGATTATTTCAAATGTCATTGAATATGTCTTCCGTTCTATTCGAAATCAGCGGACAAGTGGCCTTTCTCACGCTTAACCGGCCTGAAAAACTAAACAGCTTTAACCGGGAAATGGCGATAACCTTACAAAACCGGCTGGATGAATGCGCGGGTTTGCACGAGGTAAGAGCCGTCTGTCTGATGGGCGCCGGAAAAGCGTTCTCGGCAGGCCAGGACCTTGCGGAGGTAACCGATCCAGAAGGGCCGGGGATGGAGAAGATCCTTGTCGAACACTACAATCCGATCGTCACCCGTATCCGCAATCTGCCTAAACCGGTGGTGGCTGCTGTCGGTGGCGTGGCAGCAGGCGCAGGCGCCAATATCGCGCTTTGCTGCGACATCGTGGTGGCGGCTCGTTCGGCCGTCTTTATCCAGGCGTTCTCGAAGATAGGTCTGATCCCCGACAGCGGCGGCACCTGGTTCCTCCCGCGGCTGGTAGGTTGGCAGAAAGCCTCGGGCATGGCGATGCTGGGCGAAAAGGTGAGCGCAACCGAAGCCGAAAGGGTCGGAATGATCTATAAGGTGTATGAAGAAGAGGATTTCGCCGGCGCGTCGCGAGCGCTGACGGCGGTGCTGGCGCAAATGCCTACCAGGGCGCTGGCCTATACGAAACATGCGCTCAATTATTCGTCCTCCAATTCGCTGGAAGCCCAGTTGCTGCTGGAAGACGAATTACAACGGAAGGCTGCGCAGACGGCGGATTACGCGGAGGGCGTTCAGGCATTCCTGGATAAGAGAGCGCCCCTGTTCAAGGGGGAATGAGTGCGGGAAAGGACAATTTATGTTATACGAATTCAACGGATACCGCCCGGTGGTCGATCCTTCTGCCTTTATACATCCGCAAGCGGCGGTTACGGGAAATGTGACCATCGGTAAGAACGTTTATGTCGGTCCGGGGGCCGCCATCCGCGGCGACTGGGGGAAGATCATCATCGAAGACGGCTGCAATGTGCAGGAAAATTGCACGATACATTTGTTCCCGGGCGCGACCGTACGACTACGCGAGGGAGCGCATATGGGTCACGGTTCGATCGTGCACGGCGCAGATGTCGGACGGAACTGCCTGATCGGGATGAACAGCGTGGTGATGGACAATGTCGTTCTCGGCGAAGATTGCATCGTCGGAGCGCTCAGCCTCCTACGGGAGGGCATCGAGATCCCGCCGCGAAGCATGGTGGTGGGGAACCCGGCGAAGGTCGTCAGGGAAGTGAGCGAGGAAATGCTGAGATGGAAAACCGAGGGTACGGCGATCTACCAGGCGCTGCCGCGGGATATGCAGGAGAACTGGCATCCCTGCGAACCGCTCTTGCCGGAGCAGGCAGCGGGACAAAAGCCGGGACACGAAGGGCCGGCCACAGATTTGGAAAGGCAAAAGCCCGTCGATTATCGTCCCTGGGAGGAAACTAAGCGCCGGTCGGAAGAACCTTAGGCGTATCTTTGCCGCCCGGCCGCGACAAGGCGTGGGGAGAAACAATGGAGAAATCAAATTTCGTCGATCAGATCAGGATCTTTTGCAGAAGCGGGCACGGCGGAGCCGGAAGCAAGCACTTCATGCGCACCAAGTACAATGCCATGGCGGGTCCCGACGGCGGCGACGGCGGCCGGGGAGGTCACATCATCCTGCGCGGAAGCAAGGACCTATGGACATTGCTGCATCTGCGTTATTATAAGAACGTGCTCGCGGAGAACGGCGAAGCCGGCAGCGGTAATAATTGCACCGGCCGTTTTGGAAAAGACATCATTATCGACGTACCGCTGGGAACACTGGCGCGTGATGAAGAAACGGGTAAGATCGAGGCGGAGATCCTCGAAGACGGGCAGGAGATCATCTGGTTGAAAGGAGGCCGCGGAGGACTCGGCAACGCAAATTTTGCCACGCCGACGAACCAGGCACCCGAACACGCTCAGCCCGGCCTTCCCGGCGTCGAAGGATGGAAGATACTGGAACTGAAAGTGCTGGCGGATGTGGGTCTGGTCGGCTTTCCCAATGCCGGCAAATCCACCTTGCTGTCCGTGATCACTGCAGCCAAACCAAAAATCGCCGACTATGCCTTTACGACGCTGACGCCTCAACTGGGTATGGTCGCGTACCGGGACACCCGTTCATTTTGCGTCGCCGATCTGCCCGGTATAATCGAAGGGGCGGCGGAAGGAAAGGGTCTCGGACACAGATTTCTACGTCATATCGAGCGAAATCCCGTTTTGTTGTTCCTCATACCGGCCGATAGTCCGGACCATGCCGCAGAATTTCGCATCCTTGTCAACGAACTGGAAAAATACAATCCCGAGCTGTTGCATAAACGCTTTATCATCGCGATCAGTAAAAGCGACATGCTGGACGATGAGTTGAAGACCGCCGTCGAACGCGAGCTCCCGCCCTCCATCCCGCACGTGTTTATCTCTTCGGTGACACAGCAGGGGCTCGCGGCACTGAAAGACCTGCTGTGGGAACAGTTGAATGAAGAAAATAATAATTGACCGGAAGAAACGGATGCCTGGGTGTACCAAGTAAAGTAAAAGAGGAGGGCCGGCGTGGCCGGCCCTCTTCCCATTATTTGAGACTCGAGCCGTGAGCGGGGATATTCAGGACCCTGGTAACCGTATTATAGTCGAGTTGTCTCAACTGAGACGGCGTATAGGTCTGCACGTTGCCGGAGGCGCCTGTAGTGCTGACCTTGCCCGGGATGATGACATACCGGACGCTGTCGACGATCTGGTTGGTGGACAATTGGTAGCCGGCGTAATTGTAGGCATCCAGGTAGATGGCCTGCACGCCGAAGGTCGGATAGATGCCGAAATCGGACACGTAGTTAATGTACTGTCCGCCCGATCCCGTCTCGTTCGCATAGACCATCACCAATCCCTTGTTGAGGACCGTCTGCGTCAGCGCGTTGGCCGTGATCTTTTGCTCATAAACCGAGTCAGAAGGGGTCCCCGAGATTACCAGGTGTAACGGGATCCAATTCGAATATAATACGCTATCTGAACCCGAGTTCGAGCCGCCGTTGTTATTGTTATTGCTTTTGGAACAACTGACCATTGCGCCGAAGGATGCACCCGTGGCTGCCAGGAGAACAAGTTTCAATTTACTCACAACATTACATTTAAAGGTTATTAGATATTGTGTGGCTATTATCGAGGAATACGCATTTCGATGCGAAATAGTCTATAATTTTCGGTGAAAGCGCCATTTTTCCCGGTCAATTTACCGCCGGCTAAAGATACTATTTTTTCTTTACCGTGGTGCCCGGCTGGTTGTCCTTCCAGCGCCATAAGTGCATGCACGCATAGGTCCGATAAGGGCTCCACTTTGCCGATATTTTCGCCAGCCTCTCCCGGAAGGCCTTTTTGTCGGTACGGTCCAACTTGTACAGGTGGATCATGGCATTCTGAATGCCCCAATCGTCGATAGCGAACACGTCTTCCCTGCCCAGGCAGAACATCAATAACATCTCCGTCGTCCACCGGCCGACCCCCTTTATCTGGGTCAGGTAGGCTATCACCGCCTCATTATCCATTTTAGACAGCTTGCGGTGGTCCATGCCCTGTTCTATCGCAAATCGTGCCACATTATGAACATAGCCGGCCTTGGCATTGGAGAGCCCAATGGAACGGAGCGTTTCAAAAGGTGTGCCAAGCACTTCCCCGGGTTTTGGGACCCGGCCGCCGTATAAGGCAAGAAAGCGGTTGCGGATCGTGTGGGCGACCTTTGTCGAAAGCTGCTGGCTCATGATCGAGGCCATGAGATAGAACGGAACGTCCTTCCGTTTGCTGACGTTCAGCGGTTCCTGCGATTCAAGCAACCGTTTTAATCTTTTGTCTTTCGAGAGATGCGAGACGTACTCCATGCGATTGCGGGTATATTGGCCTTAAATATAGAATTTTGCAGGATGCGGTTGAAGTTAATTGTGACAGAAGACGGTTCGCACTCGATAGAGGGGCCGGGCGGGCTGACCTATCATTCGACATTCGGCGCACTGCAGGAGTCCAGGCATATTTTCCTGGAACGGGGCCTTCGGGCGCTGATTGCGCGGGAGACCGAAACCGCTACCCCGGAAGGGCCGAAGGAGCCAAAGGAGCCCGTGAGGATATTCGAGATGGGTCTTGGCGCCGGTCTCAATGTCTTGTTGTCGCTCGCCCACGCGATCGATACGGGGCGCCGCATCGAATATGAAGCAGTAGAAACGGCGCCATTGCCGCTTTGGCTGACCGGTACATTGAACTATTGCCGGGCGATGGGCCGGCCCGAGCTTCAGCAGCTGTTCGAAGCGGTGCACACCGGCGCATGGGAAACGAAACTCGGTCTTCATCCGGCTTTCGCACTTTATAAAACGCGCCGCGATGTCCGGGAGCACCGGCTGACCCAGCCGGCGGACATTGTCTTTTACGACGCATTCGACCCCGCCGCGCAACCGGAACTGTGGACGGCGGAGGTTTTTGCCCGGCTGTACCGTCAGATGAATGCCGGCGCCGTTCTCGTAACGTATTGCTGTAAAGGCGAAGTGCAACGCGCAATGCGGTCCGCGGGCTTCTATGTGGAAAAATTGCCCGGTCCGCCCGGGAAACGAGAAATGATCCGGGCCTGGCATGCACGGCCGGTAGAAGGGTCTTAGCGCCGGGGTGGCGGCAAGAGCAGCCGCAGGGCTACGGGCGGCCGTTTGCGAGCTGCAGCCTTCCGATCAGGCAAAAGTGTAGCTTATACCGCCGTCCTTCTCATCTTTGAGGACGATGCCAAGCTGAAGCAGCTGATTGCGGATCTTGTCGCTGGTGGCATAATCCTTTCGGGAGCGGGCGTCGCGGCGAATATCGATCAGAAGATCCATTACCCCGCTGAGCTTGTGATCGTCGCCAAGCGATTCTCCTTTAAGGCCGAGTATATTTTCCAGGTAGTCTGTGAAATAGCGTTTCATCAACGCGAGCGTGGCCGGGCTGACGGCGTCCCGCCGGATCTGCCCTCCCTTCAGCGAGTTGACCACCGGCACCAGTTCGAAAATGTTGGCGAGGACCTTTGCCGTGTTGAAATCATCGTTCATGAATTCGTCGAGACCATTCAACAATTTGCGAACCTGGTCGTCCAGGGCCGGGTCAGACGCGGTGGCCGGACTGCCGCCGTTCTCATCGACCGCAAACTTCTTCAGGACATCGTACGCCTCCCAAAGCCGTTTGAGTCCTTTCTCGGCTGCCTGCAGGGCCTCATTGCTGAAGTCCAGCGTGCTCCGGTAGTGGGTCTGAAGGATAAAGAACCGGATCGTCATCGGCGAATAAGCTTGCTGGAGTAAGGGATGGGTCCCTGTGAACATCTCCGTCAAACGGATCTGGTTGTTGTAGCTCTTCCCCATCTTCTTGCCGTTGAGCGTGATCATATTGTTGTGCAGCCAGTACCTCGCCGGGACGTGTTTGTTGGCGATGGTGCTTTGCGCAATCTCGCTTTCATGGTGCGGGAACTGGAGGTCCATTCCCCCGCCGTGGATGTCGAACTGATCGCCGAGGTATTTCGTGCTCATTGCC
>DASZYU010000127.1:0-3398 GCA_035545215.1 Puia sp. | reverse complement strand
ATTTATGTCGTCGAGAACAGCGGGCAAACACGCCGCCTGACGCATCATATGGATGAATTCCTGGCGCCGGTGGAACTGGCGCGCGTAGACAGCTTCCGGTCGACCAGTGCGGATGGCACCGTCGTTTCGGGCATTTACTTTATGCCGCCAGGCACGCGTGCATCAGCGGGTCAGGGCATGGCTGCCGGCGTCACGTCACAGACGGACAGAGTTGCGGCGCAGGATGCGGCGCCGGAAGGGAAACATCCGACAATCCTTTATATCCATGGAGGACCCGTGGGCCAGGATGCGTATGACTTCGATCTCACCCGGCAGATGCTGGCGGCGGGCGGGTATGTGGTGGCTGCCGTGAACTATCGCGGCAGCAGCGGCCGCGGCGTCGAATACAGCAAGGCCATTTCGGGGGACTGGGGCAACAAGGAAGTGATGGACCTTCATGGGGCGGTGGACTGGCTGGTAAAACGAGGCATAGCGGATTCCTCGAGACTCGGCGTGGCGGGATGGAGCTATGGCGGGATACTGACGGACTACCTGATCGCATCGGACACCCGTTTCAAGGCGGCAAGCAGCGGCGCCGGTACCGGGTTCACGCTGTCGTTGTACGGAGTCGATCAGTACATCAATCAGTACAACAACGAGATCGGTCCGCCGTGGAAGGCCATCGACACCTATCTCAAGATCAGCTATCCGCTTTTGAAAGCCGACAGGATCAAGACCCCTACCCTGTTTATGAGTGGCGAAAAGGATTTCAATGTGCCTACGGCGGGGAGCGAACAGATGTACCAGGCATTGCGGACATTGGGGGTACCGGCCGAACTGATCATCTACCCGGGACAGTTCCATGGGATCAGTATCCCCAGCTATCAGCGTGACAGGCTCGAACGGTGGCTCGCCTGGTTCAGAAAGTACCTGGGTTAGTGCCAGGAAGCCGGGACAATACCCCGGATCACACGCCGTACCGGTCTACCCAGGCGAGCATGCCGCCGCTAAGGTTTTTGACATTCGTAAAACCGGCCGATTCGAGGATCATGCAGGCCTGGCCGCTGCGATTGCCGCTGCGACAATAGCAGATGACCTCCTCTTCCTTCCAGTTATCGATGTCATCCGTTTCCATCATCCGAAGCCTTCCGAGCGGCAACAAATGGCCGCCGATGTTGAATTCGGCATGTTCCGCCGGTTCCCTCACATCCAGGAGGTGCAGCGTTTCGCCGGCGTTGAGCCTGAGCTTGACTTCCTCAACAGTAATAGCTTGCATATTCGGTCTTTGAGTAAATGAAAATGTTTGGTATCAATAGGCGCCGCCGGAGGGGCTGGCCTGGGTAGAATCCCTGGTTGGCACCTTGCTTTTCAGTCCGAGCCGGATATCGATGGCCTGCCCGGGGCGAATCCGGTTGATCTGACCCTCATCGTTGAATTGTTTGGGGTCCTGCCAATAAATATAGGCCTCCGCCGTATCTGTCCGGACTTCGGGGTCCGACATGACGGCCGAAAAGATGAGCCCCATTGAGTCCAGACGAGCCTTGGCCTGCTGATAGGTGAGCCCGGTGAGATCCGGAACGATAAAACCAGGGCCCCCGCCGATGCCTGTCCCCAGAACGAGGGTGATGGAGCTTCCCTGCCGGATCTGTGTACCGGGTTTGATCGTCTTGCCGTCGACCAGCTGGTCGAGGACCGAATTGCGGGCAAAATCCGGGCGGTACACCGTGTCACCGAGTTTGAGACCGTATTGGCGAAGGACGGTCTGCGCGTTGCGTATCGTCATGCTCACCAGGTTGGGCATCTGGATGATGGGCGCCTGAGACTGATTGATCGTGAGGTAGATGGTCCGGTTAACCTTGACCAGATTGTCGGCTTCCGGGAATTGTTTGATCACCTGCAGGGGCCGCGCGGTATCATTGTAGACAGAATCCTGTACCTGGACATCGAAGCCAGCGCCCTGGAGCGCTTTTTTGGCCTCCGAAAAGGACATGCCGGTCACGGAGGGTATTTTCATCGTTTTGCCGTGCTGGGTGAGAAGCGCCAGCGATCCCAGGAACAGCAACAACAATAGCAGCAATAGGACAATGCCTGCTACAATATTGACCCACAGCGGCTTGGAAGTAAGGAATTTAAACACTCTTAATCGTTTTAATACTATTGTCGTGCGGCCGAAGATAAAGAATTTTGGCCTAATGCCTCATCGATGAGGGCCGAGTAGAAGTCCTTCAGGGACCAACCGGCGACCTTCAGTTGCTGGGGAACGATGCTTGCTTCGCTTTGACCGGGCACCGTATTGATCTCGAGCATGAACGGTTCGCCTTTTTCCTCGTTGTAAATGAAATCGATGCGGATGATGCCTTTGCAATTGAAAACCTGATAGATCCGTTTGGCGGCGGCGCGTACTTTGTCGGCCACCTTTTCATCGACCTGCGCGGGGGTCGTTTCTTCGTTGAGGCCGGCCGTATACTTGGCTTCGAAATCGAAAAATTCTCTTTTGCTTTTCACCTCGGTAAAGGGCAGGGTGATGATGTCGCCTTTCGAACGAAAGACGCCGATCGTGAATTCCCTGCCGGCGATGAACTCTTCGACGAGCACCTCGTCGTCTTCCCGGAAGGCTTTTTCGATGGCAGCGCCCAACTCTTCGGAAGGTGCGTTCACCTTAGACATGCCGATGCTGGAGCCGCCGTTATTCGGTTTGACGAACACCGGGAAGCGCAGGTGGCGGGTGATCTCGTCGGGATTGACGACGCGGCCTTTGACGAGGTGAACGCTATGGGCCACGTGGATGCCGCTAAAGGCAGCGACCGCTACGGTGAACCGCTTGTTAAAGGTGATTGCGGAGACCGCGGCACTGCAGCTGGAATACGGCAGGCCAAGCATATCGAAATAACCCTGGAGCTTGCCATCCTCGCCGGGCGTTCCATGGATGCCGATGAGAATGGCGTCAAACCGGATCTTCTTGCCCGCGATGGTAATGGTAAAATCGTTCTTATCGACGGGCAGCCTGGAGCCGTCGGCGAGCGGGTGGAACCAGGCTTCGGGCGTGATATCGATGCGGTACACGGAATACCGGTCATAGTCGAGGTTGTTTTGGATGGTGACCGCGCTGTTGTAAGAGATGACCGATTCTCCGGAATAGCCGCCGGTAACGAAAGCGATGGTAGGCTTCATGAAGCGAAGATGATTTTTGCAAAATAACGAAAACTCGCGCGAGTTATTGGCCGTGGGCAGCTGTCAGAAAATAAGAAAGGTGAAGGAAATATCCCCTTCACCCTTTTATGACGGGAAATATCACCCGCCTATAATCGTGTAGCAACGAGGCTACATTACGAAAACGACTTTGTACCTTGAAGGTACCGATTTCCGCGAAATCGACAAATTAATATATCGCATTTTATCCACATACTTCGGCGCGTGGA
>DASZYU010000126.1:0-17498 GCA_035545215.1 Puia sp. | reverse complement strand
ATCACGATCGGACTTACGCCGAACCACATGGATGCCATGAGTCATTGGGGAGTGGCGAGAGACGTCTGTGCATGGCTGTCGCACCACGAACAACGGGAGTACCGGTCGAAGCAGCCGGTGGCGACCTTTCCCACTGTCGATGTTTCCGGCAAGGCCGGACAATCGCCCGTCTCTGTCACGATCGCCGACACCCGCGCATGCGCGCGTTTTTCGGGTCTTACGATCCGCGGCATCACGGTCCGCGAATCGCCCCGGTGGATGCAGGACCGGCTCAAAGCGATCGGCATCCGGAGCATCAATAACATCGTCGACATCACCAATTATGTGCTGCATGAAATGGGACAGCCGCTGCATGCATATGATCTCGACGATATCAAAGGCAGACAGATCATCGTCAAACACCTGGCGGAGGGAACACCCTTCGTCACGCTCGATGAAAAGGAACGCCGCCTGTCTGCCGAAGACCTGATGATCTGCAACGCCGAAGCGCCGATGGGAATGGCGGGCGTATTCGGAGGGCTGCACAGCGGCATCAAACCGACCACGTCCGAGATCTTTCTCGAAAGCGCCTGGTTCGACCCGACGGAGATCCGCAAGACGTCTTTCCGTCATGGTCTCCGCACCGATGCGGCCATCCACTTCGAAAAGGGAATGGATATTTCCGGCACGGTAACCGCGCTGAAACGCGCCGCGTCGCTGATCCTCGAAATGGCCGGAGGCGCGCCGGCGTCGGAGATCGTCGATGTCTATCCGTCCCCGCGTGAAAAAACGCAGGTCATGCTGAAGTATGCATATCTTAAAAAACTGAGCGGGAAAACGTATTCGCCGGATGCCGTCCGAAGACTGCTGGAGGCACTGGGTTTCGAGGTGCTCGCCGGGGAGCAGGATGCGATCCGGGTCGCCGTGCCGTGGCACAAACCGGACATCCATCTTGCGGCCGACCTGGTGGAAGAGGTCATGCGGATCGACGGGCTCGACAACATCGCGATACCGGCGACCATCACCATCTCGCCTTCCGTCGAAACGGACGCGTCGCGCGCCTCGTACAGATCGTCCGTTGGGCATTTCCTGGTGGGCCGGGGATTTCACGAGATACTGACCAATTCGATCACCAACAGCGCCTATTTCAGCGAAGCGGAGCTGGCGACCACGGTCAGGATGATCAACAACCTCAGCGCCGAACTGGATGTTCTTCGTCCTTCGCTGCTGGAGACCGGTCTGGAATCGATCGCCTTCAATCTCAACCGCAAAACCAGCGCGTTGCGTTTTTTCGAATTCGGAAAGACCTACCGGTCGGATGCGGTCGGTCAATATGCAGAAACAAACCATCTCTGTCTGTACCTCACGGGCCCGTTGTCGGAAGATTCTTGGAAAGGAAAGGGAGTCCGCATGGATTTCTTTTATCTGAAAGGGTTGTGCGAACGGCTTTTTGAAACCGTCGGACTACCCTTCACCGGCTGGTCCGCGCAACGTAATCCCAAATTGGCGACGGGTCTCGCGGTGCAAGGGAAGGATGCGCTCGTTTTGGAAGCCGGCATCGTGCGGCCGGAACTGCTGAAACGATTCGATATCCGGCAGGAGGTGCTTTATGCCGACATCCGCTGGGATGTCCTGATGGAGCTGGCTCTTACCAGGGAGATCGTGTTCCGCGGGCTGCCGAGACAACTCCCCGTTCACCGCGACCTCGCAATGGTGGTCGATAAATCGCTGTCATTCGGCAAGGTCGAGCAGGCGGTGCGGGACATCCGCCTGGATAAATTGCAGGAAGTGCGGCTTTTCGATATATTTGAAAACGAAGAGAAGCTCGGCCGGGGTAAGAAATCGCTCGCCGTCAGCTTCACTTTCCTGGACGAAGAAAAGACGCTGACCGATAAGGAAATCGATGGGATGGTCAACCGGATCATGAGTGCGCTCGAAAAAGAAGTGCACGCGGAGATCCGGAAATAACGCAGTCCGGGGCGTAGCGGCGGACATCGTACACGACATGAGCGACGAAACCAATAGTGCAGGAAGATCGTTTCCCCCTTCCGGAGATGCCGAGCTGCGGGTCCGGCGGATACAGGAGAAACTGCAGCAGTTGCTGCGGCAGCGCGATCTGTTGCAAAAAGAAAACGGAAGATTGAAAGAGGACCTGCGGGCGTTGCAGGAAGAGCTGTTGGACCGGACGACGAAACTGGAGGCGCTGCAGCAACAGGTGGAGATCCTGAAAGCCACCCAGGCAGCGATGAGCGATGAAGAGAAACGGGCGTTGGAGAAAAGGCTTGGCCAGTACATCCGGGAAATCGACCGGTGTATCGCAATGCTTGGCGAATGATGACCCTCAGACGCGTTTGACGAGGCGCATTTTCATCTCGTCCTGTCCACGCGAAATCTCCAGGGTATACACGCCATAGGGCAGATCGTTGAGGCCATTCCAGGCCAACTCCTGCTGATCATTCTCGACTTCTGTCTCGAGGGCGCTACACACCAGGCCGGTGTCGTCTTTGAGGACGGCCTTCAATAAGCATTTCTGTGGATGGTCGACCTGAAAGGTCAGGTGGTCGATAAAGACGGGGCTTTTAACTTTTAAGAACATGGCTTTAGTTGGTTTTAGATAGGGTATTGGTGGCAATAGCTCGTTGTTTTATAAGAACGGTTCTAATCGGCTGTTAATAAAGTGTGAATAAATATAAAACAAGTATTTCAACAATGCAAGAGTTAATTCCAATAAATGTTGTCATCGGCGACCGGACCTACCGGGTCAAGATCGAACCACAGGACGAAGAAGTCGTCCGAAAGACCCTCAAACAGATCAACGACAAGATCGTCGAGTTCAAGACCCAGTTTGCCGGCCGGGACATGCAGGACTATATCGCCATGGTTGTCCTTTGGTATGCCACCCTGCCGCCTACCGAAGGCGGCAATCCCGCCGTGAATCCCGCGGTCCTCGATGCGCTTGCCCGTATGGAACAGCAGTTGGACAAGGTTTTGTGAACGGCGAGAACCGTCCCCGGCGGATTTTCAGTCCCTTTTACGTATCTTCGCCCATTGATACAAAAAACGGACCACAAGTTCGTCATTCTTATCATATTAAACTTTAAAATAAATGTTATATGCTGTTATAGCGGCAGTTATAGCCCTCGTGGTGGGGATTGTCGCGGGTAAGCTGATTTTTGCCAAGAACACGCGTCAAAAGATAGAGGACGCGGAAGCACAGGCCAAAAAGATCGTCTCGGATGCGCAAACGGCCGCTGAAAGCCTGAAAAGGGAAAAACAACTGGAAGCCAAGGAAAAGTTCGTACAGCTGAAGGCGGAACACGATAAGGAAGTACTCGAAAAGAACCGGAGGATCAACGACGCGGAGGCCCGAATCAAGCAAAAAGAACAGAGCATCAATCAAAAACTGGAAAATCTCGACAAACAGGCCAAGGATAACGAGGCGATCAAGGAAAACCTGAACCGCCAGATCGAGGTGGTCAACCACAAGCGGACGGAGCTCGAAAAGCACCAGGAGGAGCACATCCGCAGGCTCGAAAAGATCGCCGCGCTCACCGCCGAGGAGGCCAAGGCGCAGTTGGTCGAAAGTCTTCGGCAGGAGGCACAGACGCGGGCACTTGCGCTGCAACAGGAGATCATTGACGACGCCAAGCAAAAGGCGAACAAGGAGGCGAGGAAGATCATCATACAAAGCATTCAGCGCACCGCCGCCGAACAGGCGATCGAGAACTCGATCACCGTTTTCAATCTCGAAAGCGACGAGATCAAGGGACAGATCATCGGCCGGGAAGGCCGCAATATCCGGGCTATCGAAGCTGCGACCGGGGTAGACCTGATCGTGGATGACACGCCCGAAGCCATCGTACTGTCTTCTTTCGACCCGCTGCGCAGGGAAATTGCCCGGTTATCGCTGCAACGACTGGTAGCCGACGGGAGGATCCATCCGGCGCGCATCGAGGAGATCGTCGAGAAGACGCGCAAGCAGATCGAAGAACAGGTGATGGAGATCGGAGAACGCACCGTGATCGAGCTGGGTATCCATGGTTTGCACAAAGAGCTGGTGCGCATCGTCGGAAAGATGCGTTTCCGGTCGTCATATGGTCAGAACCTGCTGATGCACAGCCGCGAGGTCGCCAACCTTTGCGGGATCATGGCGGCCGAACTGGGCATGAACCCCAAGCTGGCCAAGAGAGCGGGATTGCTGCACGACATCGGCAAGGTGCCCGATGAAGAGACGGAACTGAGTCACGCCCTTTTGGGAATGAAGCTTGCCGAAAAGTACGGCGAAAACCCTGCCGTGATCAATGCCATCGGCGCGCACCATGACGAAGTGGAAATGCAATACGTCATCGCGCCCATCATCCAGGCTTGCGACGCCATCAGCGGCGCCCGTCCGGGCGCACGCCGGGAGATCATGCAGCAATACCTGCAGCGCATAAAAGATCTTGAGAATCTGGCACTTGGATACCAGGGTGTAGAAAAAGCCTATGCGATACAGGCCGGCCGCGAACTCCGGGTCATCGTGGAAGCCGACAAGGTCACCGATATCGACAGCGACAAACTGAGCTTCGAGATCGCACAGAAGATCCAGACCGAAATGACCTATCCCGGACAGATCAAAGTTACCGTGATCCGCGAGAAACGCGCGGTGAACGTGGCGAGGTAAAAAACTTTGTTCGTACCGGTAATCTTATTACCTTTGCAGTCCTCTAAAAAACGCATTTTATGAACGCTGCTGTAGCTTTTGTACACGAGCAATTGACCGGAAAAAAGTCGATCCCGGACTTCAAAGCCGGGGACAATATCACCGTCAACTATAAGATCATCGAAGGGAACAAGGAGCGTATCCAAAGTTTCAAAGGTGACGTGATCAAGCGCCAGGGTACGGGCCATACGGCGACGTTTACCGTCCGCAAGATCTCGGACGGCGTGGGTGTCGAAAGGACCTTCCCCCTGTTCTCCCCCAATATCGAGTCGTTGGAAATGAACAAAGTGGGCCGGGTCCGCCGGGCGAAGCTGTATTTCCAGCGTTCGCGTAGCGGTAAGAGCGCACGGATCAAGGAAAAACGGATGGCTGTCGGGTCCGAGGCATCCGCCAGGTAAGCTTGCTTGCCCGGACGGACCGGTCGTCGGATTGACTTCGGTTATGTTAAAATGTGTTTTTGATACCGAATTTTGTGTATACCTTTGTGATGTATCTTAAAATGTAGTTATGGGAGATTTATTCAGTGGTCCGCATATAATTCTGATCGTATTGGTTGTGCTGTTGTTGTTCGGTGGCAAGAAGATCCCCGAACTGATGCGTGGTCTCGGTCGCGGCATCCGTGAATTCAAAGACGCCAAGGACAATGTTTCGCGTGAGATCGAAGATCACATGAATGACGACAGGAAGACGACCACCGGCAGTTCAACGAACAATTCCACCACGAAAACGACAACGACTACAACAGCCGATCATAATTAAGACATTACTCGTTTGAGAGTAACAAAACCCCGCGAAGATTTTTGCGGGGTTTTCTATTTTGCAATACTTTTGAAACTTCCATGAAGCTATTTAAGAGAAGGACCGGAAGCCAGGGCGACCAGGAGATGTCCTTTATCGAACACCTGGATGTTTTACGCGGGCATCTTTTCAAGTCGGCCGCTGCCGTCGCTGTCGGGGCGGTCATCATGGCCGTGTACAATAAGTTCATCGTCACGCGGATCCTGATGGGCCCGACCCATCCCGACTTCTGGACCTACCGGACCTTGTGCGAGATGGGCCGCAAATGGGGGTTTGGCAATAAATTGTGCATGGCGGAGATCCATCTGCGGATGCAAAGCAATGCGGTGGCCGGACAGTTCGATACCTATTTCAATATCGTTCTCATCGGCGGGTTCATCCTTGCCTTTCCATATGTCTTCTGGCAGTTCTGGAAATTCACCAAACCGGCGCTGAAAGAAAAAGAACTCCGGAACACCCGCGGCGTCATCTTCTGGGTCTCGATGCTTTTCTTCATCGGCGTGCTCTTCGGCTATTTCGTCATCGCGCCGTATACCATCAGTTTCTTTGCGAACTTTTCGCTGGACAGCAATATCGAGAACATCTGGACGATCGGCAGCTATTTTACTACGATCTCCCAGCTGATCCTGGGCGCGGGCCTGGCTTTCCAGTTGCCGCTGGTTATGTATTTCCTGGCAAAGATCGGAGTGGTGAGCGCGGCCTACCTGCGAAGGGTGCGTAAATACGCCATCCTGGTTATCGTAGTCGTGACCAGCATCATCACGCCGCCGGATATGCTCAGTACGATCATTGCTTCAGTTCCCCTGATCCTGCTGTATGAGATCAGCATCCTGCTTTGCGTGAAAGTAGAAAAGAACCAAGCCAAAGAGGAGGCGCAATGGGACTGACCTTTTCTTCCATAGCGGACTATCACCACGCGCTAACGGCAGGAACCGTCAGTTGTGAAGAAGCGGTTACACACTATCTCGCGGCCATCGAACGGCGAAAGGATCTCAATGCCTACCTGCGGGTCTATGGCGGCGAAGCGTTGGAAAAAGCCCGCGAACTCGACCGCCGGCGAAAAGCAGGCGAACCATTGGGCAGGTTGCACGGCGTCATCGTGGGCATCAAGGACGTGATCGCCTACCGGGGCCATGGTCTGACGGCAGCCTCGCGTATCCTCGAAGGGTATGTTTCGGTCTACAGCGCCACCGCTGTGCAGAAGCTGCTCGCCGCGGAAGCCATTATTATCGGCGCCCTGAACTGTGACGAATTCGCTATGGGCAGCTCGAACGAGAATTCGGCCTTTGGCCCTGTGTTGAATGCCCGCGATCCGAAACGGGTGCCCGGGGGTTCCTCGGGGGGCAGCGCGGTGGCCGTGCAGGCCGGGCTGTGCATGGTGAGCCTGGGCAGCGATACCGGCGGCTCGGTACGGCAGCCGGCGGATTTCTGCGGGGTGATAGGGTTGAAACCCAGCTATGGACGGGTATCGCGTTATGGACTGATCGCTTATGCCTCTTCCTTCGACCAGATCGGGATATTCGGTGTGACCGTCCCGGACGTAGCGCGTGTGCTCGAGGTCATCGCGGGGGCCGACGAATACGACAGCACGGTCAGCCGCTCGGCCGGCGGGACGGGTGGCGCTCTTTCCGCGCCGGCCAAAAAATACCGGATCGCCTATTTCAGCGAAGCGCTGGCGCACCCGGCGCTCGACCCCGAGATCAGGGAGGCCATCCTGAACAGGGCCGGTGAATGGCGCGCGGCCGGTCATACCGTCGAAGCCGTCGATTTTCCGTTGCTGGACTATATCGTTCCTGCCTATTACGTGCTAACGACGGCCGAGGCCTCATCCAACCTGGCGCGTTTCGACGGCGTCCGCTATGGATACCGCACCCCCGAAAAGGGCCTAGAATTGACGGATTTCTATAAACGGACCCGGAGCGAGGGTTTTGGTCGCGAAGTCAAGCGCCGGATACTGTTGGGCACTTTTGTTTTGAGCGCAGGATATTACGACGCTTATTTTACCAAAGCGCAGCGCGTCCGGCAACGATTGGTCGACCAGACCGAGCTGATCTTCAAGGACTTTGACATCATCATTTTGCCCACGTCCCCAACCACCGCGTTCCCGGTCGGCGAAAAGATGAGCGATCCTATTGCTATGTATCTCGCTGATATTTATACAGTTTATGCCAACCTCACCGGGATCCCCGGAATTTCCCTCCCCCTGTTCACGCACACAAATGGCATGCCTTTTGGATTGCAGGCTATGACGAGTCGTTTTAATGAATTATCTTTGCTTCAGTTCTCGCATCTGATGATGCAACAATAAGTCCTACGAAATCCTACTCTATGTGACTGAGAGATGTGAAGCGGCGACTATTACTGATCCGTTATTGGTTGATGGCTTTAGAAGCAATCTCCCTTGTTGTCCGTACCTATGAAAGATTGTAGACGCCGATATCGGCTGTTTACCATCTTTAAATGTTGGACTTATGTACAACAAAAGGTTTTTATTGTTGGCCATCACCCTTATCGTTGCTTCCGGATGGGCATCGCCTTCCGCCTCCAGCGACACGACGACTTCCGGCAAGAAGACGGTGTCTCCCACTACCCTCTCCACCCATGACGAGGAGAACCATTTTTACAACGAGCTTTTTCTGGACGCCAGCGTGGGCGGCAACAACGGCGTGCGGCTCAACCCCAAGGCGCTCAGTTTCGTACAGGATTATATGAAAGAAAACTGGGACGAGCTGCAGAGCATCCGCAGTTGGGGCAGGCCTTATTTCACCCTCATTGAAAAGATCCTGACCGAATACGACCTGCCCAGGGAGCTGAAATACCTGGCGGTCATCGAATCCAATCTGAAGTCTTCCGCCGTTTCCAGGGTCGGCGCCAAGGGTCCCTGGCAGCTGATGCCGCAAACGGCGCGCGACCTCGGGCTGAAGGTCAACCGCTCTGTCGATGAACGGAAGAATTACGCCAAGAGTACACGTGCCGTCTCGTTGTACCTGCGCGACCTTTACAACGAACTCGGTGACTGGCTGCTGGTCATCGCCGCTTACAACTGCGGGACCGCGAATGTCTATCACGCTATCCATCGCAGCGGGAGCCGTAATTTCTGGGACCTGCAGTATTATTTGCCGGCCGAGTCCCGTTTGCACGTCAAGAAGTTCATCGCGACCCAATATACCTTCGAGGGCCAGGGCAGCGTCACGACCCTAACGAGGCAGGAAGCCACCGAGCAGCTTTCCGGATCGGCCATGTTCATCTTTCACCGCAACCTGACCGCCGAAGAACTCGATCATTCGCAAACCATCAATATCACCGGTAAATATTGTTCGTCCGCGGTCGCCCGTTATACCCTGCTCGACTCGGCTACTTTCGCGCGGTACAATCCCGATTTCGACAAGATCATGACCAGCACGAATGACAGTTATGACCTCAAGCTGCCGGCGGACAAGATGGACCTGTTCATGGCCAACAAATACGATATCCTGCGCGAGTCGGTGGAAATGCTGGCCCGGACGGACAGCGGCCCGGACGCCGATACCATGGCCGGCCGGTTAGCCGCCAAATAGGGTTGGGAGCGACAGCTCAAAGGGGCCGGAACGCCCGTCACCACGATGCCCTCCCAGGCTTTATGCAAAAGCCTTTCTGATCCCACCGGCCTTGATCAGACATTCTTCATATTCCGCCGCAGGATCGCTGTAAAAGGTGATCCCAGAGCCAACCTGGTACGAAAGGTACCGGCTGCGGCGGTTATAGAGCAGGCTCCGGATAACGACGTTGAAATCAAAATTGCCGGCAGGGTCGACATAACCCAGCGCGCCGGAAAAAAGACCGCGCCGCGACCGTTCGTACCGCGCGATCAGGCGGACGACGCTGTTCTTTGGCGCACCTGTCATCGAACCCATGGGAAAGCTCGCGCGAACGGCTTCGGTCCAATCGAGACCCGGACGCAATTCGCCGGCGACCGTCGAGATCATCTGGTACACCTGCGGGAAGGCGTAGATGCCGTACAATTCGGGTACATGGACCGAGCCGGGCAGGCAAATCCGGGACAGATCGTTGCGAACGAGGTCGACGACCATCACGTTCTCCGCCCGATCTTTCGCGCTTATGGAGAGCGTGTGGCCGCGCAGCCGGTCGGCGGCGGAATCCCGGGGGATACGCGGAGCGGTGCCTTTGATGGGTTGGGACAAAACCGTATGGCCGCTTTTGCGAAGAAAACGTTCCGGGCTCGCGCAAAACAAATGCCGGTCCCCGATCCGGTAGAACGCCGAAAACGGGTTCGGCGATGCCTGGCTCAACGCCCACCAGACGGACAACGGATCGGTGTCGGCGGGCGAGGCAAAAAATTCCATGCAGAAATTGATCTCGTAACAGTCGCCGCGGAGAATATGTGCGCGCAATGCCGCGACCGTGGACAGGTAGTCCTCCTTCGTGAACCGTGGCTTGAAATCGGGTTGCGACAATGGGAGACTGTCCTGCGGGACCAGATCGGTGATCGCTTTCCAGATGCCGTCCTGGTCATCGCCGAAGGAACCGATGCGGACGTGGTCGTTTTGCATGACAAGGACGATCTCCGGGATGAAAAAGAAAAGGTCCGGAAATCCGGGGTCCTCGGTTTGCGGTCGCTTGCCGGGAAAAACAATCCCTTCGGTCTCGGCTGCAAGTTCATAACCAAAATGACCGAATAGCCAATCGTTGCAACCCGACGCCCAGGTTTGGAGACGGGAAAAAGCCGAGCCTGCGGATGCGCTGCAGGTATCCATCGCGCCAACTGCCAGCAGACATTCGAAAGATGAACCGGGCGGGTAACCCTGGTTATCCAAAAAACAACAAGTATTGAACGGGAGAGCCCATGTCAACACTTGTCGTTTGGTTCGTTCCAGATCGTGTATAGGAAATGATGCGTAGGTCCTTTGCGCCTGCATTTAGAAGTCGTCTTCTTCCTCGTCGAAACCGCTATCGTTGAAGAGATCGAGGTCCTTGAAATCATCATCGAGTCCCAGATCGTCCTCATCCCCGGCCTTGCTTTTTTTGGAGGTATTGCCGCCCGTGCTTTTTTTCGTCTTGGACTTGGGTATATCGAACTCATCGAAGTCCGGGTCCCATTCTTCTTCCTCTTCGACCTTTTCCCATTCGTCTACTTCTTCGTAATCGTCATCTTCATCATCGTCATCGTCGTCGTCTCCCTTTTTGGCTTTCGATTCGGACTTGGATGAGGCTTTGGACGCAGGCTTTTTCGAGGAAGCTTTTGGCGTATCGTCATCGTCGTCCAGGTCATCGTCGTCCTCATCGTCATCCAATTGCTTCCTGGATTTCGAAGATGGTTTTTCCGGAGTTTCCTTCGGCGTCTGAGGCGCGGATTTCTTAGAACCCTTTCCCTCCTTATCAGATTTTGGTGCCATGTCCAATAAGATTGTTATGTAAATTTTCGGCGAAGTTTTTAATCCGCCAAATTTATTTTGGATTAATTTTCGATCAGTTGATCCTTGCCCGGACCATTTGAAATATAAGCGGTTTTGACGCCCAGATACTGGTTGATGAACTGCACGTAATCCCGCATGTTCTGAGGCAAGTTATCGTATTTTTTTATGGCGGTGATGTCCGTTTTCCAGCCCTTGAAGGTTTGCAGGACGGGCTCGATCTTCAACCGGTTCATCTGGAACGGGATCTCGGCGGTCGTTTCGCCGTTGATCTTATAGGCCGTACATATCTTCAGCTCTTCAAAGGCATCCAGGACGTCGGCCTTGGTCATGACCAGCCTGGTCACGCCGTTGATCATGCAGGCGAACCTGAGCGCCACACCGTCCATCCACCCGCACCGGCGGGGACGTCCTGTCGTGGCTCCGAATTCGTTACCAATTTTGCGCAAAAGTTCCCCCGTCGCATCCTCGAGTTCGGTCGGAAAGGGGCCGCCGCCTACCCGCGTGCAGTAAGCCTTGCTGACTCCGATGACATCCCTGATCTGTTGCGGCGCCACGCCGAGACCCGTACAAACGCCCGCCGAAATGGTGTTGGAGGAAGTGACATAGGGGAAGGTGCCAAAGTCCACATCGAGCATGCTGCCCTGGGCGCCTTCCGCCAGTACGGTCTTGCCTTTCGCGAGCCGATCGTTGACAAAATATTCACCGTTAACGATCTTGAACTGCCGGATGAAATCGAGCGCCTCGAAGAATTCTTCCTCCATTTCGGAGAGGTCTTCGTGGAAGTTGAGGTTATCGAGTAATTTCTGATGTTTTAACCGCAGCCGGATATACTGGGTGGTGAAGCTTTTATCCAGCAGATCGCCGACCCTCAGGCCGTTGCGCCCGGTCTTATCCATGTAGGCGGGAGCGATGCCCTTGAGCGTGCTGCCGATCTTGTCCGCGCCTTTCAGCATTTCGGAGGCCTTGTCGAGCGCCCGGTGGGTCGGAAGGATCAAATGGGTGCGTTGCGAGATGTAGATGTTCTTCCTGTAATCGACGCCGAAGGCCGCAACGGATTCGCATTCTTTTCTCAGGATCACCGGGTCGAGCACCACGCCGTTCCCGATGAGGTTGGCCGTCTTTTCATGGAAGATGCCGGAGGGTATCTGGTGAAGAACGATCTTTTTGCCGTCGACGTACAGGGTGTGGCCTGCATTCGGACCGCCCTGGAACCTGGCTATCAAATCGTAACGGGGAGCAAAATAGTCTACTATCTTTCCTTTTCCTTCATCCCCCCATTGGAGGCCTAAGATTACATCAACCATTCGGTGCTGTTTTAATAACGCAGTAAAACTTGTGTTTCGAAGCGGCGAAATTAGTGATTTGCAGCGGAAAAAATAAGTGTTTTACGCAGTTTCGGCATCATACCGAACGACGGTATGGATGCCATTCAAATGCATCAGCCGGGAGACCAGTTCTTCGAGTTCTTCTTTATCGTGGACATAGATGCGGATATTGCCTTCGAAAAGTCCTTCCCTGGCCTCGATGGTCAGGGCATTGATGTTCAGCTTCAACTCGCCGGAGATGAGGTTGGTGATCTTGTTGATGACGCCGACATCGTCCATGCCCACGATCCGGATACCGGTGAGGAAGGATATCTCCTTGTTCTTCGCCCACTTGGTCTTGACGACGCGGTGGCCGTAACTGGCCATCAGTTTTGCCGCATTCGGACAGTTGGTGCGATGGATGGTGAGCCCCTTTCCAACGGATACGAAACCGAACACGTCGTCGCCGGGTATCGGTTTGCAACAATTGGCCAGCGTATACACGATGCGGTCGCTGCTTTCTCCGAAGATGATCAACTCGGTGTCTTTCCTCGGCACGCTGGTCGCGTGCGTCTCGGCCGCGCGCATTTCGGAGGCCGGTTTCGGCGGCTTGGGCGGTTCGAGCCTGTCGCCGAGCACCTGGAATTCTTTCAGCTCTTTCAGATCGATGTTGTGCACTGCGACCTGGTAGAAGAAGTCCAGCGAAGAGTTGAGTTTATAAAAGACCGTGAGGACATCGATATTGTGCTGGTTATATGCGGCGCCGAAATTCTCCAGCCGCCGCTGGACGATATATTTGCCTTCGTCGGCAATCTTCCGTTTCTCTTCCTTGAGCGCGTCCTTGATCTTGCTTTTCGCCTTGGCCGTCACCACGATGCCGAGCCAGTCCTCGCTCGGTTTTTGTTTGCCGGAGGTGATGATCTCCACCTGGTCGCCGCTGCGCAATTTGTGGCTGATGGGAACCAGCTTGTGATTGATCTTTGCGCCGATGCATTGCACGCCGATGGCGCTATGGATGGAAAAAGCGAAATCGAGCGCCGTGGAACCGACAGGCAACATCTTCACGTCGCCTTTCGGCGTATAGACATAGATCTCTTCGGCAAGGAAGCTGGTCTTGAAATCCTGCAGGAAGTCGATCGAGTCGTTGTCCTGCGTATTCAGCACTTCGCGGATCTGCTGGAACCATTTATCGAACCGGCTCTCGTCGGCCGCGCCTTCCTTGTATTTCCAGTGGGCCGCCAGGCCCTTTTCGGCGATCTCGTTCATGCGCTTGGACCGGATCTGCACTTCCACCCATTTGCCCTGGGGACCCATCACGGTGGTGTGGAGGGCTTCATAACCGTTCGATTTCGGGTTGCTCAGCCAGTCCCGCAGCCGTTCGGGGGAAGGGTTGTATTCGTCGGTGATCATCGAATATACCTTCCAGCAATCCTCTTTTTCTTTCTCGGGCGGCGAATTGAGGATGACGCGGATGGCGAAGAGGTCATAGACTTCTTCGAAAGCGACGCCTTTCTTGCGCATCTTGTTCCAGATCGAGTGGATGCTTTTCGGCCGGCCATAGATCTCGAAATCGAAACCGCCGGCCTTGTCGAGCTTGTCTTTTAAAGGCTTGACGAACTCATTGATATAACGGGACCGGTCCCGTTTGGTCTCGGAGAGCTTCCGGGCGATCTCGCGGTATTCTTCGGGCTCGAGGTATTTCATCGCCAGGTCTTCCAGTTCCGTCTTGATCGTATACAAACCCATGCGGTGGGCCAGCGGGGCATAAACGTATACCGTCTCCGAGGCGATCTTCAATTGCTTTTCGCGCTTCATGCTGTCGAGCGTCCGCATGTTGTGCAGCCGGTCGGCCAGTTTGATGAGGATGACCCTGGGATCATCGGTCAGGGTGAGGAGTATTTTCTTGAAGTTTTCGGCCTGACGGGAGGCGTTGACGTCCACCACGTTGGATATCTTCGTCAAACCATCGACGATGCGTGCGATCTCGCCGCTGAACTCGCGTTCGATGTCTTCGAGCGTGATGTCGGTATCTTCCACGGTATCGTGCAGCAGCGCGCAGATCGTGGAGCGGACGCCGAGACCGATCTCTTCGGAGCAGATGCGCGCGACGGCCAGCGGGTGAAGGATATAGGGTTCGCCGCTTTTCCGGCGCATCGTTTTGTGCGCTTCGGCGGCCAGCTCGAAGGCCTGCCGGATCGTCTCCTTATCACCCGCCTTGAGTTTGGGTTTGAGCGAACGAAGCAGGGCGCGGTATTCCCTTAGGATCAGCTTTTTCTCCTGGTCTTCCGTAAGATTGTATTTTGGTATGGCTGCTACTGTTTCCATGGACCTACGAATTTACAAAAAAAGCCCTAGTTTTGCACTCCTTTCAGCGAGCGGGCGTGGCGAAACTGGCAGACGCACCAGACTTAGGATCTGGAGCCGCAAGGCGTGTAGGTTCGAGTCCTATCGCCCGCACCGAAGCAGATAATCAAACGGTTATCTGCTTTTGTTTTTGAAAGCGCGCTCCGGTCGCACCCAAATGCTGAAAAAGGCGTACCTTTGCTGCCCGAATTAAAAGAATCCTTTAGCCGCCAATCTCAATCAAATCATTATGGCAACAATAACGAGGGAGAATATCGGCCTGCTGACCGATAAAATTACCGTCAGCATTTCGAAAGGCGATTATCTTCCATCTTTCGAAAAGACGCTGAAACAGTATGGCAAACAGGCAAATATTCCCGGTTTCCGGAAGGGTATGGTGCCTGCCGGTCTGATCAAGAAAATGTACGGCAATTCGGTCCTGACGGACGAAGTGCTGAAAACGGTTGAAAAGGAACTGACTTCTTATATGTCCAGCGAGAAGCTGGAGATCTTCGCGCAGCCGCTGCCTTTGCCCGACAACGACGCGCGGCAGATAGACATCAATCATCCGGCCGATTATTCGTTTGCTTTCGAGGTCGGCTTGAAACCGGCTTTCACGCTGGCGGACCTGGGTTCGGCCAGGCCGACCAAACTCAAGGTAGACGTCACCGACGCGATGATCGACGAAGAGATCGAACGTCTGCGGGGCCGCCATGGCAAGATGACCGAGCCGGAAACGGTGACCGGTGACGAGAACGTGCTCAACCTGCATTTTACGGAGTCCGATCCGTCGGGCGAGCCCGTCGAAGGCGGTATTTCGAAAGACAATTCGCTGCTGGTAAAATATTTCAACGAGGCGACCCGGCCGAAATGGATGGGTTTAAGGAAGGGCGATTCCCTCGTTCTGCAGCCTTCCGCTGCCTTCGAAGAAAAGGAAAGGGATTGGGTGTTGCACGATCTCGGTCTGGACCAGGGAGACAGCGAGGCTGCCGACAAATACTTTAGGACCCTGCTAACGAAGGTGGGGCTGATCGAAAAACCGGAGGTGGACGAATCCCTCTTCGCAACGGTGTACCCGGGCCGCGAGATCACGACCGAAGCCGCCTTCCGCGAGGCGGTCAAAGCCGACATCGAAGCCTACTGGGAGGGCCAGAGCCGGAATCAATTGCAGCACAGCCTTTACCATCTGTTGTTGGACCAGACGAAGATCGATTTCCCCGAAGACTTCCTCAAACGCTGGATGCAAACGGGCGGGGACAAGCCGAAAAGCCAGGCTGAAGTCGAGCAAGAGTTCCCGTCCTTCGTCAATCAGCTGAAATGGACGTTAATCGTCGACAAAGTGGTCCAGGACAACGGCATCGACGTAGATCCCGAAGAGATCAGGGCATTTGCCAAACAACAGCTGTTCGGTTATATGGGAATGCCCGCGGGCGGCGAAGAGCAACCATGGGTCGCCGATTATGTGCAGCGGATGATGCAGGACCGGAAATTCGTGGAAGACACGGTTCACCGTATCCGCACCGAAAAGGTCTTCCGGTGGGTGGAAACACAGGTACATCCCACCGAAAAGCCTGTGAGCGCCGAGGAGTTTAAGCACCAGGTGGAAGAGCATCAACATCATCATCACTAGACAAACAACAGCCCCGCTCCGGGGCTTTTTTATTGAGGGCCCCCCGGCAAAGCCGGGTCCGATGGAAACTGCTAAACTGTCAGTTTTTTGGCAATTTGAAAGTTTGGACGGAGATTTGAAAGAGAATTCCACTGTACCAAGAATTGGACCGGAACTATATCACCCGAAAAAAATTAATATGAATCCTGCAAACGAATTCGAGAAATATGCCGTGAAACACCGTGGCATTTCCAGCAACACATTGAACGAGTACAACAAATATGTGGTTACCAATCTGACCCCGAACATCATCGAAGAACGCCCCATGAATGTAGCCGTCATGGACGTTTACAGCCGCCTCATGATGGACCGCATCATCTTCCTGGGTTACCCGATCAACGAAGAAGTAGCCAATATCGTAACGGCGCAGCTGCTGTTCCTCGACAGCACCGACCGGCATCGCGATATCCAGATGTACATCAACTGTCCCGGCGGAAGCGTTTATTCCGGCCTTGGTGTATACGATACCATGCAATATGTCACCCCCGACGTCGCTACCATTTGTATCGGAATGGCGGCTTCGATGGGCCAGGTACTGATGTGCGCCGGAACCAAGGGAAAACGGACCGCGCTGAAACACAGCCGGGTCATGATGCACCAGCCCAGTGGGTCCATCGGCGGGCAAACGACCGATATCGAGATCACGGTCAACGAGATCAAGAAACTGAGACGCGAACTCTACGAGATCACCGCTTTCCACACGGGTAAGACGGCCAAACAGGTGGAGAAGGACAGCGACCGCGACTACTGGCTGACGGCACAGGAAGCCAAGGACTACGGCCTGGTCGATGAGGTGCTGCTCCTGAACCCGAAAAAGGAAGGCAGAGCGTAATACATACACTATCTAACCAAATAAAAAGACAGGACAATGAATTATCTGAAATATTGGGGAAGTCCCCTGCGTATGGATGACGAACCCGACGAAAAGGAGCCGAAAGACGAGAAAGGACCCGAGCTGGGGATGCTGGCCAAGAAGATGGAGAAATATTTTTTCGAAAGCCGGTCGGTGGAATTGTGGGGACCGGTGGATGATAAGAGTGCAAAGGAAGTGGTCACCAAGATGCGGCTCCTGGATGCGGACAAACCGGGGGAAGAGATCAAATTCTTCATCAACAGTCCCGGCGGAGTCGTCACTTCGGGCTTTATCATTTACGACACGATGAAGCTGTTGAAGAGCCCGGTCAGCACGATCTGTATGGGCCTGGCCGCATCGATGGGTTCGATCCTGCTCAGCGGCGGAGAAAAAGGCCGCCGTTTCGTATACCCGCTTTCCGAGATCATGATCCATC
>DASZYU010000125.1:0-26269 GCA_035545215.1 Puia sp. | reverse complement strand
ATTGACGCCGACGCTGAAATTGCTGGCATATAAAAAGGCGCCGTTCTTATTCAGACAGTAGTCGCGGACCCTGTTCAGATCGGACAACCACCCCGTCGAACCGGACACGACAGGGACGCCGGCATCCAGACAGCGGAGGATATTCTCCCGGGCGCTATCGGGTCCCGTGAATTCGATGGCCACATCCGCGGTCTGGATCCTGGAGATGGTATTGTCTTCCAGGTTGTCGATAGTCACTTTCAGGACGACGGTATGGCCGCGGGAAACGGCGATCTCTTCGATGGCCCTACCCATTTTTCCATAACCGATGAGCGCGATCTTCATAGCGGGAAATTACGATAAATTTTTCTGGACTTGTGGAAATCGAAGACCAGGCTGAGACCCATGCCCGTTCCCATGGGGCCGGGCAATGTTGCCGGCGACGAGGGCGGCTGAAGGTGCATGGTCAGCTGGTTGCTGACATCGAAGCTCATCAGGTGGGCGTCGACGGTTGCGTCCACGACGTTCAGACCCCAGAACAGCAGGAAGAAAAGAACCGAATAGTCCTGGTCTTTCCGGAATTCATTGCGGTAGGTCCGGAGCGAGCCATCGTCACCCGTGCTGACGAAGCCCTGCAGCTTGGCGTCCACGAGCAGGACGGAATCGGGGGGCACCCCTTTGCCGAGCGCGCTGTACGTGTCGATCATCGAGATGGCGAACTGGCATTGCTGGTACCAGTGTTTGTTGTAGAAATAGGTGTAGACCGGAATCCCTACGGCTGCCCAAACGATGGGTACCTTCCAGTATTTGCGGTTGTAGATCTGGCCGAGACCGGGAAAGACGGCGGAGAAAAGGGTGGCCTTGTGCGGATCATGCACGGCTTTCGTCACCGAGTCCACCTTGTAGATGTTGAACAGGTTGCGGTGGCGCTTGGCCTTTGCAGGCGCGGGAATGGTATCGTTTTGCGCCCGGCAGACGCCGCATAGGGAAAGACCGACCAATAAGACCAATAGATAGCGGGCCATCGTCTTAGTTGATAGACACACCCAGCTGGTCCAACAATTTGTTCAATTCCTGAAGCGAGTAGTATTCGATGGAAATGCTGCCCTCTCCTTTCTTGTTGTGATTGAGTCGTACCCGGGTGCTGAAATGCGAAGCTAAGTTATCTTCAATTCGTTTGAATGCCTCGGGCAAACCGGGCTTTACCGAATTTTTAACAGGGGAATTCTCTTTGTACAGCTTCCTCACCAATTCTTCCGTCTGGCGAACGGACAGACCCTTCTCCTTTATCTGCGCGAAGAGGTACAACTGTTTATCCACCGTATCGACGTTGATCAGCGCGCGTGCATGGCCCATGGAAAGTTGGTTGTTGCGAACGGCTACCTGTATGTCGGGGGGCAGTTTCAGCAGACGGATATAATTGGCGACGGTGCTTCTTTCTTTTCCCATCCTTTCGGCTACCTGTTCCTGTGTGTAGTTGAGCTCTTCCATCATCCGCTTGTAACTGAGCGCGATCTCCATGGCGTTCAGGTCTTCGCGTTGCAGGTTCTCGAGCAGGGCCAGTTCGAGCAACTGGTGATCGTCGGCCTGGCGTACGTAGGCGGGGATATCTTTCAGTTCGGCGAGCTTCGCCGCACGGTACCGTCGTTCGCCCGATATGAGCCGGTACTTGCCCGTCGGCAGCCGCGAGACCGTCACGGGCTGGATGATGTCGTGCATCCGGATCGATTGGGCCAGTTCCTGCAGGGCGGTCTCGTCAAAGTCGTGCCGGGGCTGGCGGGGATTGGTCTCGATCTGCTCCAGCGGGATGCGCAGCATATTGGTCACGGCCTCCACGACCGACGATTTCAACTCGCCCGAAGTCGTCTTCAGATCGGCATCGATGCTTTGCAACAGAGACCGGATGCCTTTTCCGAGGGCCTCTTTATCTTTTTTATGGGGCGTTGTCATATTCTTTTGGCGGCTCCGGACTTCTGGCCGAATTTGCCCTTCGCCGCCAAAATTAGCTAAAGATGGGCCTTCGGCCAAATAAGCCGGGGCTCATTTGGATGTGTAACTGGGTGGCGTGTTATTGCAATATCCTTTCTTCCTGTCTGATCCGGGTCATGTTATTCTTTTGCAGGATCTCTTTTGCAAGGTTGAGGTAATTGACGGAGCCCTTGCTCAGTGCGTCATAGAGGATGACGGGTTTGCCCACGCTGGGGGCTTCGCTGATCTTCGTATTGCGGTGGATGATCGTGTCGAAAACGATCTCGTCGAAATGTTTCCTGACCTCGCTGACGACCTGGTTGCATAGCCGCAGGCGGCCGTCGTACATCGTCATCAGGATGCCTTCGATCGCCAGCTGGGGGTTGAGACGGCTCTGGACGATCTTGACGGTGTTGAGCAGTTTGCCCAGGCCTTCCAGGGCGAAGAACTCGGTTTGCACCGGCACGATCACCGAATCCGAGGCGGTCAGGGCATTCACCGTGATCAGGCCCAACGAAGGCGAGCAATCTATGATAATAAAATCGTATTCGTTCTTCACGGGTTCTAATATCCCCTTCAGCACGCTTTCGCGGTTGGGATAATTGATCATTTCGATTTCGTAGCCGACAAGGTCGATGTGCGAGGGAACGACGTCGAGATGAGGGACCTCCGATTTGAGGATCACGTCCCTGACGGGGATATGGTTGACCATGCAATCATAGAGGCTCTGTGTCACATTGTGCAGGTCGAAACCTACCCCCGTGGTGCTGTTGGCCTGCGGGTCGGCGTCGACCAGCAGCGTCCTGAATTCCAATACGGCAAAACTGGCCGCCAGGTTGATCGCGGAGGTGGTCTTGCCTACTCCGCCTTTTTGATTTGCAACTCCGATAGTTTTTGCCATAGTAGTTTATCGCGCCCCGGGGCGGGTCGCGCGAGGCAAATTTACATTCTTCGGCATAAATTCTCCGAACTTTCGGGAGATTAGCGCAATTTTGCCTCCGAAACCGGCGCCGTCCGGGTTGTCAGAAATTCAAACTGCCGTTTACATGCGAAGCCCGAGGTTCATCCTGATCTTTGTTCTTATAGCATTAATATTAGATGTTTATGTGTTCCAGGCGCTGAAGGCTATCACCCAGGGAATGGCGCCGCGGTGGCGGATGACGATCTTTACTGTTCACTGGAGCATATCGGCGCTTGCGATCCTGACCCTTGTGCTGACGGCCCGTTTGCACCTGGGAAACCGGCTCAGCAGCTATCTCCTTGCCATTGTCATGGGTCTGTATATCGCCAAACTCGTTGCCGCCGTATTCCTGCTGATCGACGATATCCGGAGACTTTTTCAATGGGCCCTGGCCGGAAAGGGCCGCCGGCAGGAATCGGAAGGGGAAGCGATATCGCGTTCGACGTTTCTCAGCTGGCTGGGCGTAGGTCTGGGCACCACCGTCTTTTCTTCCTTCCTGTACGGTTTCAGCAACAAGTACAATTACAAGGTCCACCGGGTAAAGCTGGCGTTCGAGAACCTGCCCGCCTCGTTCAAGGGTTTGAAAATCATACAGATATCGGATATACATTCGGGCAGCCTGGCCAATCATGCGGCCGTGAACAGGGGTGTGGATATGATCCTTGCCGAAAAACCGGATATCATCCTGTTCACCGGCGACCTCGTGAACAATGAAGCGGGGGAAATGGAGCGGTACCAGGACGTTTTCAAGCGGCTGGCGGCGCCGATGGGCGTCTTTTCAACGTTGGGCAACCACGACTACGGGGACTATATGTGGTGGGAGACGCTGGAACTGAAAAAAGCCAATCTCGATCGCGTCAAGCAGATCGAACGGGAGATGGGCTGGCGGCTGCTGACGAATGAGAACGTCGTGCTGGAAAAGGGAGGAGAACAGATCGCGCTGATCGGCGTCGAGAACTGGAGCGCGAAAGCGCGTTTCCCTAAATATGGCAGGATGGACCTGGCCTATCGCGGCGCGGAAAAATATCCTTTCAAGATCCTGATGAGCCATGATCCCAGCCACTGGGACGCGGAGATCCGTCCGCATTATCCGGACATCGATCTGATGTTGTCCGGTCACACGCACGGCATGCAGTACGGCATCGAGATCCCCGGCATCAAATGGAGCCCGGTGCAATATGTCTACAGGCAGTGGGCGGGGCTGTACGAATCGGGACGGCAGAAACTGTATGTCAACCGCGGATACGGTTTTATCGGTTATCCGGGACGTTTCGGAATCCTGCCGGAGATCACGGTGATCGAACTCGCCTGAGAGATGCTTTAAGACAGCTTTAACTTTTCGGGACGATTTACCTTTTTTAACAAACCAATAAACTATTCAAGCGTATTTTCATCCAATTATTACAGGAACTATTAAAACAGCGTCAACAACAAATGAAATCGAGCATGAACAAACTGGCTTTACAGAAATTGACCGGCAAGCTTGCGCTTAGCCTGCTGCTGCTAACTGCAACCTTCGTCGAAACACAGGCGCAATCGTCGCTGCAACTGGGCATCAAGGCCGGGGGCGATATGATGCAGATAGGGGGAAGATCGTTCGATCAGAAAACCTATCCGGGGTTTGTCTTTGGAGCTTACGGACAGTTGAACTTCTCCTCCAAATGGTCGGTGCAGCCGGAACTGCTCTGGAATCAGACGGTTGCCAAGACGACCGCCGATTTCAACAACATCTATCGCGGCGTCAGCGATCAGCTGGTGATCCTGAATTATGCGGCGCTGCCCGTGATGCTGGTATACAAACCGTTGCCCGAGCTGTCGGTCATGGTGGGGCCTCAATACAGTTATCTCGTGCAGCAGACGCAAAACCTGTTGCCGACCGAGCCGGGCGCGAACGCATTTTCAAAAAGCGATCTTTCGATCGTCTTCGGCGGGCAGCTGAACCTGGGCAAAGTAATCTTCGGCGCGCGGTATTCCGCATCGGTGAACAACATCAGTTTCCGGTCGACAGATTCCTGGCGGCAGTATGGTTTTAACGCTTATATCGGCTACCGGATCGCGGATCTGAAATTGAAAAAGAAATAATGCCCTGGCATATGAATTGAATAATACATGCAATCCATTCCATCATTAAAACAATTCATCATGAAAAGGAGCGCATTCCTATTATTCATCCCGCTGCTGCTGGCGATGCATCAATCGCAGGCGCAGGGTTTTCACCTTGGCATCAAGGCCGGAGCCAATCTGTTCAAGGTAAACGGCGAGTCGTTTAGCCAGGGTTTTCAGTTCGGGTATGCCGTCGGGGCCTTTTCCGAGCTGAACGTTACGCCCAATCTGGGCATACAGCCGGAGGTGATGTTCAATCAGACCAACTACCGCACTGCTTCTTCGTTCAGTCAGGTGTACCAGGTGAACGGATATGATGACGTAAAGGGCAAACTGAACTATCTCAGCATTCCCGTGCTGCTGAACATCCGGCCCATCCCATTCCTCAGCCTGCTGATCGGTCCGCAGTTCGGCATCCTGCTCAATTCGAACGAGCACCTGGTCGACAACGCGCGGGACGCATTTAAGAAGGGTGAGGTATCGGCAGTCGGTGGAGCGCAGTTGAATCTCGCTTCGCTGAAGCTCGGTGCGCGGTATGTGATCGGCTTGAACAACATCAACAACATTCAGGGCAATGATGTTACCTGGAAGAACCAGGGATGGCAGGTCTACGCCGGCTTTCGGATCTTTTGATCTCGTCAAAAATTAACGGTTGGCCCCCCTGCGCTTGCGCGAGGGGGGCCTTTAGTTTTGGCGGTTAGGGGGGCCTCTTTTCGTAAAAAACATAGGTTTTTTCCCTTACAGGTGGTAATTTGAGCAGGATTATGAAAGAGCATTTATTCTTACGTGCGGAAGATGACCTGGACTTCATGCCCATCATACCCTTGAACGAGACTGACAACGAAGGCCTGACCGATATCGAGATACCCAAAGAGCTGCCCGTCCTGCCCCTGCGGAATACCGTCCTGTTCCCCGGGGTGGTCCTGCCGATCACCGTTGGCCGGGACAAGAGCATCAAAGCCGTGAACGACGCTTATAAGTTGGATCGTCTGATCGGAGTGCTGGCGCAAAAGGATCCCGGCATCGAAGATCCCACCGTCACCGATCTCGAAGACGTGGGAACGGTCGCCAGGATCATCAAGCTGATCAAAATGCCCGATGGCGGCACTACCGTCATCCTCCAGGGCAGGCGGCGGTTCAAAGTCGGCGCCGTGACAGCCGAAGACCCTTATTTCAAGGCGCAGGTGGTGTTGCTCGCCGAAGAGGAGGCGCCCAGGGAGCAGGACTTCGAAGCGTATGTTTCCAATATCAAGGACCTGGCCGCGCAGATCATCCAGCTGTCCCCGAATATCCCGTCGGAAGCCAGCATCATCCTCAAGAACATCGAGAACCCTTCGTTTCTCATCCATTTCATATCGAGCAACCTCAACACGGAACTGCACGAAAAGCAACAGCTCCTCGAGATCCATCATATCAAGTCGCGCGCCGATCTGCTGATGCAACTGCTGCAGCGCGAGCTTCAGTTCGCCGAGCTGAAGAACAAACTGACGAACAAGACGAAGACCGAGCTCGATAAACAGCAGCGCGAGTATTTCCTTCAGCAGCAACTGAAAAGCATCAAGGACGAACTGGGCGGCGACAGCAACGAACGGGAAGTGAAGGAAATGCAAAAAAAGGCGGAAAGCAAGCAATGGCCCGCCTCAGCCAGGGACCTGTTCCGCAAAGGCATCGAGCGGTTGGAGCGGATGCATCCCAGTACGCCGGATTATTCGGTCGTGTACAACCATCTCGATCTCATGCTCGAGCTGCCCTGGCAGCAATACACGGAGGACTCGTACGATCTGCGGAAGGCCAAGAAGATCCTCGATCATGACCATTACGGGATGGACAAGGTAAAGGAGCGTGTCCTGGAATACCTCGCGGTGCTGAAGTTGAAGGGGGATATGAAGAGTCCTATCCTCTGTTTTGTCGGGCCTCCCGGCATCGGGAAGACCTCGCTGGGCCGAAGCATCGCGAACGCCATCGGGCGCAAGTATGTGCGCATTTCGCTGGGCGGTCTTCACGACGAGAGCGAGATCAGGGGACACCGGAAGACTTACATCGGGGCCATGCCGGGCAGGATCCTGCAGTCGCTGCGCAAGATCAAGTCGTCGAACCCCGTCATGATCCTCGATGAGATTGACAAGACGGGCAGCGATTTTCGCGGCGACCCATCGTCAGCCTTGCTCGAAGTGCTCGATCCCGAGCAAAACCATACCTTCTACGACAACTATCTCGAGCTCGAATACGATCTGAGCAAGGTGCTCTTCGTAGCCACGGCCAACGATATAAACGCTATTCAACCGGCGCTGCGGGACCGGCTGGAGATCATCGATCTGAGCGGTTATGCCGTAGAGGAAAAAGTGGAGATCGCGCGCCGGCATCTCGTGCCGAAACAAAAGGAGCTGCACGGGCTGAAACCCATGAACTTCAAGATCGCCGACAAGGTGCTCGAGAAAGTGATCCAGGACTACACGCGGGAAAGCGGCGTCCGCGAGCTGGACCGCCAGCTCGCGTCGATCATGCGCTACCTGGCCAAAGAATATGCGATGAAGGGCCGGCTCAAGGCGCAGGTGACACAGGCCGATATCGAAAAGATACTCGGCAAATCGAGGTACAGCAACGATCTTTATAAAGTGGCGAACATGCCTGGCGTTGCCGTTGGTCTTGCCTGGACCTATGTGGGCGGGGATATCCTGTTTGTCGAGACTTCGCTCAGCGACGGCAAGGGCGATCTGAAGCTGACCGGCAATCTCGGGAACGTCATGAAGGAGAGCGCCGCTACCGCGCTGACCTATCTGCAATCGAACGCGCGGAAATACGATATCGACCCCGAAATGTTCAACAAGAAGACGATCCACGTGCACGTGCCCGAAGGGGCGGTTCCGAAGGACGGGCCGAGCGCAGGGGTGACGATGATGAGCTCGATGGCCTCGGCGTTCACCGGCCGGCGGGTCAAGCCTTACCTGGCCATGACCGGTGAGATCACGTTGCGGGGACAGGTGCTGCCCGTAGGAGGCATCAAGGAAAAGATACTGGCGGCGCGCAGAGCGGGTCTAAAGGAAGTCGTCCTGTGCTGGCAGAATGAAAAGGATGTGCAGGAGATCGATTCCGCCTTCATCAGGGGTCTCAAGTTCAATTTTGTTAAAACGATGCAGCAGGTGCTCGATCTGAGCCTCGTTCAGTAATTTTTGGCAAGATCTGTTGAACCTTCCCGACCCGGCTGCTGTTGATATTTCAGATTTTCATGTTGGTTGTTTTAGGGGACGGGCCGAGCGCGTCAAGCGCTCGGCCCTATCTATTCATCTAAGGTTTAACGCTTAATGGAAAATGGGTAATCGTCCTCCGTTTCACCGATATTCCTTTTTTATTATCGGGTATGCATTAATTTTGGAAGGATCAGAAAAAACCTTCCATGATCAGAGTAGTTATCGTCGACGATCATCTCCATGTCCGGGAAGCCTGGAGCTGGGTGTTGAGCCAGGTGCCGGGAATGCATGTCATCGCGCAGTGCGCCAATGGCCTGGAAGCCATCGAGGCGGCCAAAGCGCTGGCGCCGGATGTCATGCTAATGGATATCCACATGAACCCCGTGAATGGATGGGAGGCTACGCGGACGATCCGCGGTTTCGCGCCGGACATCAAGATCATCGGCGTATCGGTCCAGGCGGAGCGCTCGTATGTGAACGAGATGTTGCGCAGCGGCGCCAATGGTTATGTGACCAAGAATTCTCCCAGTGAAGAGATGGTGACTGCCATCGATGAAGTGCTGGCGGGCAAGACCTACATCTGCGAAGAGATCGGTCAGTTGCGTCCCGTGGCGCGTTTTTAGCGCCTGAAGCCGACTATAACGCAGCCTGCTATTTGATCTCCTCGAGTTCTCTTTCTTCCTTAAAGGCGAGCCTGGGTTTGAGTCCCAGCAACTGGAAGAGGCGGTTGTCCTCTTCGAACGAGGGATTGGGCGTGGTCAGCAGCTTCTCGCCGGCGAAGATGGAGTTCGCTCCGGCCATGAAGCACAGGGCCTGTTCGGCCGGGCTCATTTCTGCTCTGCCGGCACTGAGACGGACCATCGTGGATGGCATGAGGATGCGTGCGGTGGCGATCATGCGGATCATGTCCCAGACGTCGATCTTCGCGTTGTTCTCGAGCGGAGTGCCTTTGACGCGGACCAACGCATTGACCGGGACGCTTTCCGGATGTTGCGGCAGCGTGGCGAGCGTATGAAGCATCTGGATCCGGTCGGCATGCGATTCTCCGAGCCCGATGATGCCGCCGCAGCAAACCGTTACGCCGGCTTTACGGACATTGTCGAGTGTCGCCAGGCGATCGTCGTAGGTACGGGTGGAGATGATCTCGCCGTAATAGTCGGATGATGTATCGAGATTATGGTTATAGGCATAGAGACCGGCATCCGCCAGGCGGCGCGCCTGTTCTTCGGTCAGCATACCAAGCGTGCAGCAGACCTCCATTCCCATTTCGTTCACGCCTTTTACCATATCGAGCACCCGGTCGAAATCCTTGTTGTCCCTTACTTCGCGCCATGCCGCTCCCATGCAGAAACGGGTGGATCCTGCGGCTTTTGCCTTTGCGGCATATTCGAGCACTTCTTCTTTTTTCATCAGCGCCTGAACGTCCACGCCGGTGTTATAGCGGGCGGCCTGCGGGCAATAGGCGCAGTCTTCGGGGCAACCACCCGTCTTGATGGAGAGCAGGGTGCAAACCTGCACTTCCCCCGTGTCCTGGTGTTGACGATGGATAGTGGCGGCGCGATAGATCAGTTCCATCAGCGGCAGGTCATAGATCTCCTTTACCTCGGCGAGCGTCCAGTTATTACGATGCATGTTCTCTGTTTGGTTTTCGATAATAGGTGCCTGAAAATGCGCTTTAAAGAAAATGGCGCATGTCAGGCAAGGCGCCATCTCCAGAGCCGCCTCCGGCAGCTAAAGGTAACGCAGATCGGTTTTCGGCGTCAAGGTAAGCAAAGTTTCGTACATGAGCCGGATCGTCTGTTCGACGTCGGTCTTATGGAGCATCTCGACGGTGGTGTGCATATAGCGCAGGGGGATCGAGATGAGGACGGAAGGGCATCCATCGTTGGCGTAAGCGAAGGAATCCGTATCTGTGCCGGTGCTGCGTGATACCGCTCGCAGTTGAACGGGAATTGCGTTCTTCTCCGCGGTGTCCTGTACGACTGCCAGTAATTTGTTGTGAACAGCCGGGCCGTAGGCGAGCGAAGGGCCTTTCCCGCAGGCGATATCTCCTTCGATGATCTTGTTGATCATCGGGGTAGTGGTATCGTGTGTGACGTCGGTTATGATGGCGATGTCGGGGCGAAGACGGCGGGCGATCATTTCTGCGCCCCTCAGTCCCACTTCCTCCTGGACGGCATTGACGACATACAGGCCATAGGGGAGGCGCTTCCGGTTCTCTTTCAACAACCGAGCTACCTCGGCGATCATGAAACCCCCGATGCGGTTGTCGAATGCCCGCCCGATCAGGTGGCCGCCCGCCAGCTCCGCATACCCCTCCTGGTAGGTGACCACAGCCCCGATATGGACGCCGAGGTCTTCCAGCTCTTTTTTGCTCCGTGCGCCGCAATCGAGGAACAGATTGTCGAGTTTAGGTTGGGGTTCTTTGGCGTCGGGATTACCCAGACGCGTATGGATGGCCGGCCAACCGAAGACGGCGGGCACGGGCCCTTTTTTGCCGTGGATAAAGACGCGCTGGGCGGGAGCGATCTGCTGGTCGACGCCCCCGTTGCGTTTGAGATAGAGCAAACCTTCGGGCGTCATGTAGTTGACGAACCAGCTGATCTCGTCGGCGTGGGCTTCTATCACTACCTTGAACGGAGCGTCCGGATTGACGATGCCGACCGTCGTTCCGTAAGGATCGGTGAGATGCGTATCTACAAAGGGTTTCAGGTATTCGAGCCAGATCTTCTGCCCGCTGCTTTCAAAACCTACGGGAGACGGATTGTTGATGTATCGCTGCAGAAAATCCCAGGACTTGTTGTTGAGAATGGAGGGTGTTGTCGTTGCGCTTTTCGTGCTTTTAGCCATGATTCGTATATACTTTCTGCCGCAAAGGTAATTAAATCCGGAAGATCAGCATCAGCAGCGCCGAAAACGCCATCAGACCGTCGAGCACGATGTAGTAGAGATCGTCCGAGAAATCGCGCTTTGCCCGCCGGTAGAGCGCCGCCAGAATGAATCCCGGAACGATGAGCAGGAAGATGTAAAAGGCGGGGAAGCGCCACGCCGAGAGCAGGATATTGCAGACGAAGAAAAGGAGCAGAGAGAACCAGAACAGCCGGCCGATGCCCTTCTCGTTCAGGATCGTGATCATGCTGCGGATGCCCTGCATCTTGTCGTCCTCGCGATCGCGGTAGTCGAAGAGGATGCAAATGGCATAGATGAGGAAAAATCGGGCGGCGGTGAAAAGGACGAACGAGCCGTTCCATCGAACGTCCGCCATGATGATGGGCAGGACGGTCGTTACATACACCCACACGAACGTGAGGAAAAGCGTTTTGCCGACGGCGATCTCACGAAGCCGTTTGAAAAGCGGGTGCGGCACTTTCGGGGCTGAATAAAGAAAAGTGAGAACCCCTGCAAAACAGATCGCGAAGAACCAATGCAACAGGTAAAAGAAATAGACTGCTGCACCGACCAGGCCGGTCAGATAGAGGACGAAATGGAGCGCGCGGTGGTGGTGCGTCCAGTGAACGCGTCTCGAAGGGGCGCTCGACCGGGGGGTAAGGTACCAGTGAAAATTGTAGCTGCAGATGGTGGCGAAGAATACGAAACCCAGCAATCGCACCGAAGGCGGGGCGCCCAGCAGCAACTGGCTCGTCTGCCAGGTCATGAGGACGGCGCAGACAGCGATATACAAACTGGTGAAAACAAAATAATCGGCTACTTTTCTGACCACGCTGTACGGTTGATAAATCGTATGGCAAGTTAAGGATTCAGGATGACGATCTGCGGTGAAACGATCGTGTCGGTGGACAAACTGTCCGGTGTGATGGCGAAGAATTTGAACTGCAGGGTATCGTTCAGGTGACCGCTACCGCTGAGGTAATTGTCCCAATCCAGCACGTACCGGAACTCGCCCTTGCTCGCTCCGCCGAAATCGGGAATGTAGGTGCTCAGCGTATCGGGTCCTGCCAGTATGAAGGGCGGCGTCTGATTCAGCCGGATCCGGATGGAATAGAAAGTGCCCGTGCCGAGGGTGCCGCCGCTATTGTCGAATTTGAACAGGACGATCATCGAGTCGTTGGGTTGGATTTTCGTATTGATGGACTCGAGGCTGATCCTGGGATTGCTGCCCGTATTGCTTTTTTTGCAACTTCCCATGATCAACAGGATCGACACGACGGGTAGCAGGAAATAGCCAGGCTTCATGTAGCTGATTTGATGGTTACAAACCTACCTATTTTTAACTAAAACGTGGTAATTTCACGGCAGTTTTTGCAATTCATTGACTAAATACACCGGCCTAACCGCCACCGACGATCTGTTTTCGCTTACCGCGGACGGCTTCATCCCCCGGGCCATCGAGCTTTTTCGTTTTCAGTACGCTCAAAACCCGCTGTATCGCCGGTATACGGACGCTCTTGGGATAGACCCGGCCGGTGTATCGGACATAACGGCGATCCCGTTCCTGCCGGTAGCGTTCTTTAGGACGCATGCGGTCAAGACGACGGACTATCTTCCGGAAACGATCTTTACGAGCAGTGGTACATCGGGGATGGCGACCAGTCGTCACGAGATCAGGGACCTGGCGTTGTACAAGGCGAGTTTTACGGCTGGTTTCCGGCATTTTTACGGCGCGCCGGCGGATTGGTGTATCATCGGTCTGCTGCCGTCCTACCTGGAGCGAACGAGTTCCTCGCTCGTCTTCATGGTCAACGAGCTCATCGGTCTGAGCGGGCATCCCGACAGCGGCTTTTATTTGTACGAGCACGACATCCTGCACAGCGTTTTGCAAAGGCTGGAGGAAAGGGGGCAGAAAACCCTGCTGATCGGCGTGACCTTCGCGCTGCTGGATTTTGCCGACCGGTATGCGATGCGCCTCAGCCACACGGTCGTGATGGAGACGGGGGGGATGAAGGGCCGGCGGCGCGAGCTTACGCGGCCCGAACTGCATGCTTATCTGACCGGTCGGTTGGGAGTAAAGGTGATCCATGCTGAATACGGCATGACGGAGCTGTTGTCGCAGGCGTATTCGCCGGGTCATGGGGTATTCGCCTGTCCGCCGTGGATGCGGGTTCTCGTTCGATCGGAAGACGATCCGCTGGAAGTCCGGACGGAAGGGTCGGGCATCCTCAACATCGTCGATCTGGCCAACCGCTGGTCCTGCGCCTTCCTTGCGGTGGACGATGTGGGCGCGGTCCGCCCTGACGGCGGTTTTGAAGTCAGCGGCAGGCTGGACAACAGCGATCTGCGCGGATGCAGCCTGCTGGTCAGCTAGTGATGGAGTACCTGGCTGAGCGCTTTCCACAGCGTGCTGCAGCTGGTCAGAACGACGAGGGCCCCGACCGCGATGAACATGGCCTTGACCGGCAGTTTGCCAACGAGCCGGGCCGCGAGCGGGGCGGCCAGCATGCCGCCGAGGATCATGCCCGCCACGTCCAGCAGCGGGATGCTTTTCAGTAGGATGAAAAAGGTGATGGCGCTGGACAGCACGACAAAAAATTCCGCCAGACAGACCGAGCCGATGACATAGCGGGGGCTTTTTCGTTTGGCGATGAGCGTGCTGGTCACCAGCGTACCCCAGCCTCCTCCCGCGAAAGCGTCCATGAAACCGCCGGCGGAAGCCAGCCAGCCCGCGCGTTTTACCTTTTCCTTCGGGTTGCGCTTTTTGAATGCTTTGCTGAGGATATACCATCCGAGATAGATCGTATAGAAGGATAGCGGGATCCGGACGTATTGCGAGTAGGCTTTTCCGAAATAGGCCAGCGATGCGCCGAGTACGGCGCCGATGATGCCGGGCACGACCAGTGCGCGGAACAGTTTGCGGTTGATGTTGCCGAACCGGTGGTGGCTATAGCCGGATATCCCGCTGGAAAAGACGCGGGCGGAGTGTACGCGGCTGCTGACGATAGCCGGACTGACTCCGTACGCCAGTAGAAAAACGGTGGAGATCGTTCCGTAGCCCATGCCCATCGAGCCGTCGACCATCTGCGCGAGGAAGCCTGCCAGCGTCATAATGCCAAACGTCTCGATATCGAAGGCGCGCGGGAGACCGCGGAAGAAATCCGTGATGCCGCCGAAGGGTACCAGCGACAGGATGCCGTGGCCGAGGATCATGAAGAAGAAGGCGAAGAGACACCACTTGACCACCTGCTGCCATTTGCTGTGCCGCGAGCGGGCGGGTATTTCAGGAGTGGCCTGTTTGGCGACGAGCACTTTGGTCAGATCGTTCAGCCTGCGTACCTTTTCGGGGAAATCGCCGTTCAGTTGTTGCCGGATGGTTTGCATGTTGTCGAGCACGCTTTCCATTTCGTCGGGGATCATGCCGTTGATCTGTTCTTTCAGCCGCTTGGCGATCGTCGGTGATTTGCCATTGGTGGAGATGGCGATCTTCAGACTGCCCCTGCGGACGATCGAGCTGAGGTAGAAATCGCAAAGGTCGGGTGTGTCTGCGACATTGACGAGCAGCCCTTTTTCTTTCGCGTCGCGTGCGACGCGTTCGCTGACGCTGCGGTCATTGACCGCGACGATAGCGATATCGGCATAGGCGAGGTCGCCGGGATGATAAGCGCGTTCCACCAGGAGGATGTTGGCATGCCGCTGCGAAAGCGCGCGGACCTCGGTATGGATCGAAGGTGCGACGACCGTGATGGGCGTCGCGGGCGAGTTCTGGAGCACTGCGTGAAGTTTTTCCACGCATACGCTGCCTCCGCCGACGATCAGCAGACGCAGGCGTTCCAGTTTTATGAAGATCGGGAAAAGATTGTTGCCGCCGCTCGTGTCGCTTGTTGCATTCCTGGTTTCCATCAATGGTTCCATAAAAATACTCTTTTTTGTTAAAAGGCCAGCTGAAGTTGCGCCTCAAAGAAGTTGTTGTTCGGTGCTGCGTTTTGCCGGCTGCGCAGCGAATAGTACACCTGGACCTTCGTCCAGACGTTGAAGAAATAGTTCAGTCCGACATCGTACCAGGTGCTTTTGACCGCGCGCTTTGCCGTGTCGGGATCATAGTAGTCGTACCGGACGACCGCCTGTAACCGGTGCGGCAGAAAGAACCAGGCCAGTTGTCCATACCACCCTTCATGCACGATGAGACCGGCGCCGGCGCCGTGATCGGCGGACGAGGCGCCGCCTTCCTGACCGCGAATGTATTCGCCCTTGAACGTCACGCCGGAATAATTCACTGCTGCCTCGGTTCCCCAACGGGTACGTTTTTGATCACGCGCGGGGGAAGAAGTGAACCGGTCCAGTCCGTTGTAATACGATCCGGCGACGGTCACAATCTTCAGCGGGTGGAAGACCAGCCGGGCGTCGATGTCTTTGGACGGATTGTTGTCCGGCGTATTCAAGCCGGCGCCGTTGAGCACCTGGACGGTGTAATCGACGAGCCATGCATCTTTAAGACGGATGAGACTGCCGCCGGCCTGGATACCGATGTCTCTGCCGTTCTGGTTACCGACCGAATCCACAAGGCCGCCCGCCGCATCGCCCTTGCGCGCCACGAGTGCATTGACCACCTGAGAGCGTTCGATGAGGTCGAGGTTCCTGTCCTGGGTCAGATTTTCCAAAGAGAAGGCCACATACATTTGTCCTGCCTTTACCTGAAGGAAATGGAAGGGTTTGTAGGTGATGTTGGCGTCTATGAGAGCCGGCGAGATCAGTGCGCCGCCAGTAGGAGCCGTGCCGGATGACCCGGTGCTGCCGGCAAAATCGACGAGCAGGCGGTAGTCGAAGCGGCCTCCGAAATGGCCCTGGAAATCCAGGCGCGCCCTTTTGATGCTGAAGCCATCGTAATATTTGCCAGGGTGCTGGAAATTCTGATAGACGGACTGGGTATAACCGCTGAGGTCCAGCGAGCGGCCGAGGCGCAGCGGGAAGGAATCCGCGGTCGCGTCCGCCCTCCGCATCCGGGCGTAGTAGTCCCTGCGGATCGAATCCGCCTCTTTTTCGGAGATGGCGCCTTTGGCGGTCAGCAGCCGCAAGAGGTCATCTGTCGACTGGGCTTGCGCGGCCAGCGTTGCGAGCAGCATGCATAGTAACAGTAGTGGTGTTGTCCGCTTCATTAGTCTACTAATTTTGTAGAGTAAAAATCTGATAAAAAGGATCGTCGGCAAGGCAGACGATCCCCGGTCTGTTAAGCCTTGTACCACCGCTGGCGCAGCGCGAAGTCGCCGAATCGCTCGCCGGTGATGCGTTCTTTTTTATACAACCAGAAAAGAAGGTCGAGCTCGCGCAGGATGGCGGCCTCGTCGAGGTTCTCCTTATAGAGCCTGTTCAGCCTTGTGCCTTCATGATCTCCCCCCAGGTAAAGATTGTAGCGGCCGGGAGCCGTACCCACGAAACCGATCTCCGCGGCATAAGGGCGGCCGCAGCCGTTGGGACAGCCTGTCATCCGGATAATGATCTCTTCGTTCAACAGGTGGTGACCCGCCAGGAGTCCCTCGATATGTCCGATCAGCGTGGGCAGGTATCGCTGCGATTCAGCCAGCGCCAGCGGGCAGGTCGGGAGGGCGACGCACGCGATCGAATTTTTCCGGATCGCGGAAGCCGTTTCGGTATGGGCGAGGATGCCGAATTTTTCGAGGATGCCGTTGATCAGGGACTTGTCTTTTTTGCGGATGTCGGCCAGGATGAGGCCTTGATTGGTCGTGAACCGAAAATTCGCCTTGCCGGTCTGTGCGATCTCGAAAAGCGCGGTCTTGAGCGCGAGTTTTTCGTCGTCGAGGACCCTTCCGTTCTCGATGAAGGGGGTATAGTACCAGAGACCCTGGTGGTTTTGCTGCCAGCCGTAAAGGTCTTTCCGCTCGTCGAAGAAATAAGGACGCGGTTCTTCGAGTCCGAATCCGGTACGCCTGGCGAGTTCTTGTTTATACCAGTCCACGCCGAGACGATCGAGCGTGTATTTGAGACGGGACAGCTTCCGGTCGCTGCGGTTGCCGTAGTCCCGCTGGATCGTCACGATCTCGTAAATAGTCCTGAACAGGAGGTCGTCGTCCGCCGGGACGAAACCGATCACCGTTGCAAGACGCGGATAGGTGTCCGGATTCCCATGGGTCGCGCCGAGGCCGCCGCCGATGGCCACGTTGAAACCTTCCAGTTTATCGTTATCGATGATGGCGATCAGCCCGAGATCGTTGGTGAGTACGTCGACCTCGTTATTCGGAGGAATGCCGATGCCGATCTTGAATTTCCGGGGCAGATAGCGATCCTGGTACAGCGGATCTTCTTCTTCCTTTTTATCCGTGAGTTTTTCCTGGTCCAGCCAAATCTCATAGTAGGCTTTTGTTTTCGGCAGCAGCATCCGGCTTATGCGGGCGGCATAGCCGTGTACCTGTTCATGGATGGCCGATTGCATCGGATGCGCCGCGCAGGTGACGTTCCGGTTGACATCGCCACAGGCGGAGATCGAGTCAAGCCCGGCGGCGTTGAATGCCTGGATGGTGGGTTTCACGCGATTCTTCAGAAGTCCGTGCAGCTGGATGGTTTGACGGGTGGTGATCTTGATGGTCCCGGTGGAGTTCTCGCCGGCGATATGGTGGAGCGCGATATACTGTTCCGGGGTAAGCAGGCCGCCGGGGATGCGCAGCCGGATCATGAACGACCAGAGGCGTTCGAGTTTTTTAGCCGCCCGTTCCTCGCGGCGGTCGCGGTCGTCCTGTTGGTACATGCCGTGGAATTTCACCAGGGATTTGTCGTCTTCCCCGATGGCGCCGGTGAGCTCGTCGAGCAGGGTTTCGGCCAGTGTGCCGCGCAGGCCGTCGCTGGCTTGCTTGATCCTTTCGGTGTCCGACAGGTTTTTGCTTTCGATCATATGTTTCGCTTCAATAGACATCTTTTACATAGCGGCCGCTTTCCTTCAGTTCGTCGAGAAAGGCTTCCGCCTGGGCCGCATTTTTATTGCCTTCCTGCCGGATGATGGAAAGCAGGGTATTTTCCACGTCTACGCTCATCGGCTGTTTGGCGCCACAGACATAAACGTGCGCGCCGGACCGCAACCATGCAAAGAGCTCGGAGGCATGCCGGTGCATCTTGTGCTGAACATACACTTTTTCCTTCTGGTCGCGCGAGAAGGCCGTGTTGACGCGTGTGAGGACGCCGGTCTGTACCCAGTCCTGTATCTCGGTCTGGTACAGGAAGTCGGTGGTAAAATGCCGGTCGCCGAAGAACAACCAGTTCTTGCCCTGCGCTCCGCGGCTGTCTCTTTCCGAGAGGAACGAGCGGAAAGGCGCGATCCCCGTGCCCGGTCCGATCATGATGATATCGGTGTCGGGCGCCGGCAAGCGGAACTGCGTGTTGTGGTGGATGTAGAATTCAATGGTGTGCCCGGGCTCCAGTTGTGAGAGCCCGTCGGAGCACAGCCCGTATTTCGTTTCGCCGTTAACCGTGAAGCAGTCCCTCGCGACCGTGAGGTGCAGTTCGCCGGGATGCGCTTCGGGCGAGGAGGAAATGGAGTAGAGGCGGGGGGCTATCGGTTCGAGGATGGCAAGGACGGCATGGAATTGCCGCGCGTCTTTCACCGGGTAGATCTTGAGCAGGTCGAGCAGACCGATCTTCGTTTCGGGGATTTCCTGCTGGACGATGGCCGCATATTTTTTCACGACCCGTTCCGGCAGGTAAACGATGTTTAGCTTGCGATGCAGCAGATGCGCCAGCGGCCATTCTTCCGACCGGTGGGGGATCAGTTGGTTCGCATCCGTTCCGCTCAGCGCGATGATGGCCTCGACGAGGGCCGGCGGGTTCGCGGGAATGATCCCGAGGCTGTCTCCCGGTTGGTAGTCGACGTATTCTGCCGCAATTTCGATGTGGTGTGTCTGTTTGCCCGAACCCCGGTCGTTGAGATTGGTATTGGCCAGTATCGTACCGGTGTATGTCTTTTTGCCGGCGGGTCTTGTGGGAGTTGCCGGGGGAATGGATTTCGCGGTGACGGCGGCAGCGGCGGCTGGCGCGGCAGCGGTGTTCAGGCGCTGGAGAACGAGCTCGAACCATTTGCCGGCCTCGGCTTCGTAATCGGTATCGCATTTCTGCAGCGGCGACAACCGTTGGGCACCTACCTTCTGCAGTTGCTGATCGACGTCCTCGCCCGCTTTGCAGAACAGGGGGTAGGAAGTATCTCCGAGGGCCAGCACGCTGTATTTCAGCCGGTCGAGTTTTAAACCGCCCTGGTGGATATGGTCATAGAACTTTTTCGCCGCGGCAGGCGGCTCGCCGTCGCCCTGGGTGCTGATGACGGTCAACAGGTACTCTTCCCTGGACAGATCGCCGAGCCGGTATTGTTCGAGACCGACGAGCTTCGCCTGGATGCCCTTCTTTTTGGCTTTGGCCGCAAAATCCGTCGCCAGCCGTTTGGCATTGCCTGTCTCGGTGCCATAGGCGATGGTGATCTTCAGCGGTGTGGCGGCCGTTTCGGGAACTGCTGCGGACGGTGCGGCAACCGTTGCGGCGGATACGGTGGATGTTCCCTGCGATACGACCCCCGCCAGGTAGCCGCTGAGCCAGATCAACTCTTCGCGGGAAGAGCCTGCGATCAGTTCTTTCATCAGATCGATCTTCGGTGTCGTCAGCATAGTGCTATTGTTTTTGCGGAGGAAAGTTTGGGAAAATAGGCTTCGTCGCTGGTGCCGTTCGTCAGCCACCGGAAATCGGCATGGAGCGCAGCCACGCGGCCGATGATGACCAGCGCGGGAGAAACGAAACGGCTTCCGCCCGCCGCGGCGGGCCAGGCATGCACGGGCCAGGCGGTTACGCGTTGCAGGGGTGTGGTCGCCTGTTCGATGACGGCTACCCACCGGTCTTCCGGGATGCCTTCGCGAAGCAGGTTGGCGATCAGCTGATCGAGCGGTGCCGAAGACATGTACCAAACCAGGGTATCCGTAGTTTGCGCCAGATCGCGGTACCAGTCGGCACCGGTCGTATCGGGGTTATAGCCGGTGAGAAAGCGCACTGCCGCGGAGTACCCGCGTGCGGTCAGGGGGATCCCGGCATAGGCGGCGGCGCCCAGTCCCGCCGTAACGCCCGGCACCAGTTCGTAAGGAACAGCGTGGGCGGTCAGCGTCTGCAGTTCGTCAAGGATATTGGAGAAGATGGAGATGTCTCCTCCTTTCAGGCGCACGACCAGCTTTCCCTGCATGGCGTGCCCGACCAGCAGGCCGTTGATGATCGACTGGGGAGTCGAATCGGAGTGCCGGGATTGTTTGCCGACCGGGACGATCAGCGCATCCGTGCGGGCATAATCGCGGAGGATATCGGGACTCACGAGCCGGTCGGCGACGACGACATCCGCACGCTTCAGCCAGCGCAGCGCCTTGAGAGTGAGCAGTTCGGGATCGCCCGGGCCAGCCCCCACGAAAACGACCTTACCGATATGGTTGGATGTTTGTCGCACGTCGTTGCTTTATTGGACCATGCAGGCGCCCACGGTTACAAAACTGGTTTCATCGATGAGGATCGCTCCTCCGCCCGCAGGCAGATCGTTGTAAGCGTCAAAAGCCAGATCGGCGGCCAAACGGATCCGTGCCCGGACGATATCGTTCAACCCTGCTTCGCCGGGCGAGGGAAGTTTTTCGAGCGTGTTCACGTCGAGGCGGTATTCGATGTCCTTGACCAGTCCCCGAACGGTCCGGCTGCCGACCTGCAGCAGGTATTTATTGCCCGGCGCCAGGGGTTTGGAATCCATCCAGCACAGCAGCACATCGAATTCCCGGCCGACCTGCGGCGGTTGCGGGCCATTGGTGATCAGGTCGCCGCGGCTGATATCGATGTCGTCTTCGAGGCGAAGGACGACGCTTTGGGGAGCAAAGGCTTCTTCCACTTCGGCGCCGCCGGCGTCGATGGCAAGGATACGGCTCGTCAGACCCGCGGGAAGGATAGTGACGGCGTCTCCTTTGCGGTAGACGCCACTGGAGATCTTGCCTGCGTAGCCGCGGTAGTCGTGGTGTTCGCCCGTCTGGGGCCGGATGACGTATTGTACGCCGAACCGGCCGCGTTTCAGATCGGTGTCGATGTTGATGGGGATCGTTTCGAGCAGGCCGAGCAGCGTGGGTCCTTCGTACCACGACAGGCTTGCGCCGGGTTCGACGATGTTATCGCCCTTCAGCGCGCTGATCGGGAGGTAAGTGACGTCCTTGAGCCGGAGGCTCCTGGCTATTTCCGCGTAGTCGATGAGGATATTGTTGTAGCGGTCCTGCGAATAATTCACGAGGTCCATTTTGTTGATCGCCACCACGACGTGCGGGATATTCAGCAGCGAGGCGATGATCGAATGCCGGCGGGTCTGCTCGACGACGCCGTTACGGGCGTCGATCAGGATAATGATGAGGTTGGCATTGCTGGCGCCGGTCACCATGTTGCGGGTGTATTGGATATGGCCCGGTGCGTCGGCGATGATGAATTTGCGCCGCGGCGTCGAAAAATATTTGTAGGCGACGTCTATGGTAATGCCCTGTTCACGTTCGGCGCGCAGCCCGTCTGTCAGCAGCGCCAGATCGATCTCTCCCGCCTCTTTGTTCCTGCTTTGTTTTTCGAGCGCTGCCAGCTGGTCGGTCAGGATGCTCTTGCTGTCGTAAAGGAGCCGTCCGATCAGGGTGCTTTTCCCGTCGTCGACGCTGCCTGCCGTTATGAATCGTAGTAAGTCCATAGTCCGTTTTTTTGGGCCGGGCCCCGGGGAGGTCCGGTCCATGATCTTTAGAAATAACCGTTCTTCTTTCTGTCTTCCATGGCGGCTTCTGAAACCTTGTCGTCTATGCGCGTTTCGCCGCGTTCGCTGGTGCGCGTAGCCGTTATCTCCCGGATGATATCTTCGATGGCGGATGCGGAAGATTCCACCGCGGCCGTACAGGTCATATCCCCGACGGTGCGGTACCTTACTTTGCGCCGGACCACGCGGTCGCCGGCGTCGAGCCGTATGAAAGGGGAGACGGCGACCCATTGTCCCTGGTAATCGATGACCTCCCTGTCGTGTGCGAAATAGATCGAAGGCAATGCGATGTTCTCGCGGCGGATGTAGTTCCAGATATCCAGCTCGGTCCAGTTGCTGATCGGGAATGCGCGGACGTTCTCACCTTTTTTTATCCGGCCGTTGTAGATGTTCCACAGCTCGGGCCGCTGGCGTTTGGGATCCCATCCGCCGAACTCGTCGCGGACCGAGAAGATCCTTTCCTTCGCCCTCGCCTTTTCCTCATCGCGGCGCGCGCCGCCGATGCAGGCGTCGAAACCGAACTCTTCGATGGTGTCCAGCAATGTGAAGGATTGCAGGGCGTTGCGGCTGGAGAATTTTCCTCCCGGCTCGCTCAGCTGGCGGCTCCGGATCGTATCTTCCACCTTGCGGACGACCAGGCGTTCGCCGATGCCTTCGACGAGGCGATCGCGGAAGTCCAGCGCTTCGGGAAAATTGTGACCGGTATCGATGTGCACCAGCGGGAAGGGAAACCTGCCCGGGCGAAACGCTTTCAGCGCCAGGTGCACGAGGGTGATCGAGTCTTTCCCACCGCTGAATAAGAGAGCGGGCCGCTCGAACTGTCCCGCCACTTCGCGCAGGATGTGGATCGCCTCAGACTCCAATTGGTCCAGATAGTCCAGCCGATATTTCGAATCATTCTTCATACTCAGTTATTATTTATGAGGCATGCAGCCCGCATTCCTTTTTACTGTTATCCTCCCACCACCATCTGCCCGCGCGGAGGTCTTCCCCCGGCCGGACGGCCCTGGTGCACGGCGCGCAGCCGATGCTGACGAAACCCCGGTCGTGCAGCGGATTGTATGGAATATTGTGCCGGTCGATGTATTCCCTGACCCGGGCGGTATCCCAGTGCAACAGGGGATTGTATTTGATGATCCGGTTGCCCTCGTCGAATTCTATGACCGCGTGTCCGCTGCGCTCGGGCGAATGTTCCGCACGCAGACCGGTGACCCAGACCGACTGGCCTTCCAGCGCGCGTTTCAGCGGTTCGACCTTGCGGATGTAGCAGCACTCCTTGCGGTGCGCCACCGACCCGTAAAAAGCGTTGGGACCCTTTTCCCTCAGATAGGTCTCCAGCAAGACCCGGTCGGGATAGTAGGCCCTGACGCGGGTCGTGTATTTGTCGTTGGTCGCGCTCCACACCGAATAGGTCTCGGCGAAAAGCCGGCCGGTGTCCAGCGTGAAGATCGAAACGGGCAGATCCGCGTCGAGGATATGATGCGCGACGACCTGGTCCTCGATGCTGAAGCTCGTAGAGAAGGTGACCTTGCCGGGGAAACGGTCCGCCAACAGCGACAGCGCCTCGACGATGGATAATCCACTAATTAAGTAGAGTAATTCGGCAGCCGATTGTTTTGTATCTGTTGTGTGGTCCATGATCCGGTGGTGTGGTTAAGTAAATGCTAAATGTTGCGCGGGCGGGCGGGCAGACGAAGGATCAACAGCAACAACAGCAGGTCATATTGCAGGCCGAAGAAAAAGCATACCGGAAGGAAGAAAAATGCGGTGTCATACTATTGTCTACCATTATAGTGGACAAAGATAATAGCCGGCGGCCGGATAAACAAAAAAAGTTTTGCCCGGGCCCCGATCGTTTATGGAGGTCGCCGCGGTGGGGCCTGCGTTCTAGCGGATGAGGATTTTCTGTACGGTAGACCCGCTGTCCGTTTCCACCTGTACAAAATAGATGCCCGGCGCCAGCGCGTCCAGCGGCAGGATATTCAGGTTGCCGCGGACGGACCGCTGCAGGATGGTCCTGCCTGAAATGTCGATCAGCCGGATGAGCCTTGTATTGGCGGTGGTGCTGATGAAAACGTAGGTGCGGTGTACCGGATTGGGATAGACGATGACGTGCACGCTGTCGGGGCCATCGACCCTTCGGATGGGTGACCAGGTGAAATTGCCGTACAGGTCGACGATGCGAAGCCGGTAGAAATTCGCGCCGGTATCGGGATGGGCATCGGTGTACTGATAATTGTCCGTACCGCGTCCGCCCGTTGCGGCTGCAACCGAGTCGAGCGCGGAGAAGTGCACGCTGTCGGCACTTTTTTCGACGGTGTAATGGTCGATGCCGAATGCGTTCACGGTGCTCCACTGCAGCAGTGCCGTATTACCGGCCCTGGAGGCGGTAAAGGAGAGCAGGGTGACCGCAGGGGATGCGGTCTCGGGCGCGACCGTATCGCAAATCCAGAACTCGGAGAAATCGCCGACCTGGTATTCGGCGTAGTATCCGTTGTCGTTCGGGATGACGGAAACATCGCGGTGCGGGGCGTGGAACCGGAAGGCGCCGGCGCTGTCATTGAGCAGCGTACTGTCTTCTTCTGCGGGCGACGGGCTGCTGAATTGGGTGACCCCCGACTGGTAGGCATCCGGAATCGTTTTGCACGAGAGGCAGCCTGCCGCATTGATGAGACGGACGGCTTCGCTGTCGAGGAAATACATGCGGACGCCCACGCTGGCCGAAGGCGGGTTCGACGGCTGTATGACGATGTTCCTGTCGAGGTAATACTGGACGGAGTCGTACCGGATGGCGCCGGAGCGATTGAAAAAGACCTTCACCGTCGTGGCGCCGAGGTCCTGACCGTTGGGGTTTATCGCCGCAACGCGGCGGCCGCCGATGTCGAAATTGATCCAGCTGTTTCCGCTGACCGGTTGGACAAGGCTGTCGTCCGCGCCGTTATAGACCGGCGCTTTGTCGAAGACGTGGACATCGTCGATGCCGATGCCTTCATAGGTCGTCCCCGGATCGCTGTTCATGACGATGCGGAAGCGGACCTTCGGCGCGGTAACCGGAATATCGTAGCTGGACACGTGCCATTTCGGATAGGACAGCTGCCAGGCCTGGTGCGCTGTGTTGTCGTACCAGTTGGTCCCGGCTCCGACGGCGCCGAGCGGGAACCAGTTGACATCATCGGTGGTGTATTCGACCCAGTGATAGTCGCAATCGCAGTTGTCCTCGGTCTGGAAGATATGGCTGAACGAAAGGACGGGACTGACCAGCCCGCTGAGATCGAAACAGGGGGAATAGAGATAGGAAAGTTCGTTGTTGTTGTAGTTGCCAGTAAGATTGGTGACCCAGCAATTGGCGCCGCCGGCCGCTTTGTCGATGATGGATTTGTGCGGCGAGCCCCATTGCCAGCTGCTGTTGACGCCGCCGGTGTACCAGTGCCCGTCGCTGGTGTCGAACCTTTCGAGGTAAGGGTAGGATGAGATGAGCGGTGAAGTGCGCAGGGTTACGGGCGCGAGCGTGTCGTTTAGCGCATAGGTGTCTCCGGGATAGTGCACCCACGCGCCGATATGCCACAGCTGCGATGCGGCCATGTTCGCCGTATGGGAGAATGTATAGACGACCGAGTCGCCGGCCGCAATGGAAGGGATCGTCTCGGTGACGGTATCGCCGTTGATGGCATAGGATACCTGGATATTGGCGGCCGGCACGTTGCTGTAGTTCCTGACGGATACGCCGATGGGGGTCACGGCGGACAGCGAGCAGAGATTGGAACCGGTGGGCGTGGCGAGACGCAGGACGCCGATGTCGTTCGCGCCACGGGTGAGCATAATATCGTCGAAAATATATCCATTGTCGAGCGTTCCGTCGGTGATGACGTCATTGCCGGAGGTATTGCCCTGTTCGCCGAATTTGACCTGGAAGCTGCCGCTGGTGTTTTGAGAATTCGATTTCAACAACGCGGTGACGTTGATGTGCGGAGACGGCTGATAGATGCCCGTATTCGTCGACGAAGTGTCGAGCGTATAGGCTTCTATCCACGGGGACTGGTCGTCGCCGCGGACCCACACCTTATTGCCGCCGAGGCTTAGGACGTTGCCCTGGTTGCGGTACCAGAAGTCCAGCCAAAGCTGGTCGCTGACCGAATAGCCGGAGAGGTTGAAAGTGGTGATCAGACTATCGCCGGTGGTTGAGTTCGCGTAATGCACCTGGTCGAGCGCCGCGTAACGGTTCCCGGAATGGGCCATGCCGGAATTGATGAATGTCCGTGCGCGGCCGTTGGCGTCGCTGGTAAAGAAATCGCAACGGTCGAGACCGGTGAAACCGAGGGTGGGGGAGCTGTACGTCGCCGCTCCAGCCGTTTCGAAATCCTCGGTAAAAGCCGGGTTCAAGGTGAGCGGATCGTT
>DASZYU010000124.1:0-7961 GCA_035545215.1 Puia sp. | reverse complement strand
GCTGGTTCGCATTGTGTTCATAGTCTGCCTGGAGATCGGTGTGCAAAATGTCTTCCACCGTCTTGCCCGCCTTGTACAGCTTGACCAGCTGGTGCGATTGCAACTGGTAGGTGCGGTTACGGCCGTATCCAAGATCGGTGACCAGCGCCTGCCGGAGAACGTCGAGGTTGCGGTTCTCGCAGAATACCATCGGGACGACCACCCAATAGTTAGCGGTACCGACGCTGCCGTCGGCGCGGTGGTAGCCGTTGAAGGTCCGGCCGGCGAATGCGCCCGTATCCGGTTTCTTCCACGCTGTCCGGCGCTCGCCGATCGTGAAATCGTTGGCGGCGTGCCTGACATTGGCGGTACTGATCAAACCGCCCTTTTTGATCGGGCTCTGCGCCTTGCCGACGAGTACCCCGTACATGATCACCGGGTCCCCGGGTCGCAGGTCCGTCGTGGCGAACTTGTGTTTGGCCCTGACGATCTCCTGTATCGTATACTCCTGCCCGTCATAGGAGACCCGCGCATCTTTCGCAAGCGGGGTCAGCGCTACGAGCACGTTGTCCGAGGGGTGGACTTTCAGCACATTCTGTTGCATACTATAGCTTGTTTTCCGTGGGTTTGCCTGCGTTGCCTGTTCGGTCTTTCGCAATGCCGGCAAACGGTGAATAATGGTCTATCGGACGAGCCGCGCTCCGCCGGCTTTGATCAGTGGCGCCAGCGTCGCGGCCGCACCCTTGTTTAACAAATCGTCGAGGTACAATCGCACGGCGCCTTCGAAACCGGGCAACTCGCTCAGGTCGGCTCCCCAGAGCGATTTATCCTTCAGGCTGCTGGTCGCAACCTCGGGAGCGGGATATTTCTGCCACAGCTCAGCATAATAACCCGCCTTGTCGTCGTGGATCGGGTACGAATGGCCGCGGAATTCGCCGTACCAGGTGTCCTGCGTCTTCTTTGTCGCGCGCATGAACAATAAGTAAGCTGCAAAACCCAGGGCCATGTGCGCCGGGGGCGTATGCTGCCGCTCGTAATGACGCAGCAGCACCGGAACGACGCGCATCCGGATCTTCGAAGAATATTGCATCGTGATGCTCAACCACTGGTGCTGCAGATGCGGGTTGCGGAACCGGTCGAGGACGCGCAGTCCGAAATCGCGCGCTTCGGATAAGGGCACTTCGTAGGGTATCGAAGGAGCGATCTCCTTCAGCATCAGGTCGGCGACAAAGGTGGAAAAAACCGTGTCGTCCATCGCGTTCTTCACCGTCCCGAAGCCCGAGAGGAAGGCCAACCCGCAGCTGAGCGTATGCGTGCCGTTCAACAACCGCAGTTTGAGCTCGCGGTAGATCTCGATGTCGGGTTCGATGATGACCCCCGGATCGGCCGCCGCGAACGAAAGCACCGAACGCACCTTCTCATCGCCTTCGATCGCCCACAGGCGGTAAACCTCCGCGATCGCAATCAGGTCATCTGTATAACCCAGATCATGCGTCAATTGTTGCAGCGAGACGGCGTCCGGACGGCCCGGCACGATCCTGTCGACCAGCGAGCTGCAAAAACGGCAGCGGCTTTCCATCCAGACGATGAACGATGCCTCCAACCGGTGCATTTGCGCCAGCTCTTTTACGATCGAAGCCAGTTTCTTCCCGTTGTCGACGATCAGCTCAGTCGGGACAATGACCATGCCGCTGTCCGCGCTGCCGTTGAAGGCCTTATACCGTTCGTACAGGAAGGCCAGCAATTTGCCCGGGAACGACGCGGGGGGACGGCGCCGGATATCGTCCTCGACCAGTTGGATGCCCACCTCGGTGGTATTGGAGACGATGATCTGCATTTCGGGTTTATGCGCCAGCTGCAGGATCTCGGACCACTGGTCCCGCGCCGAGAGGACGCGGCTGATGGCGCTGCTGATGATATTCTCTTCGACCTTGTGACCGTCTTCGATACCGCGGACACAGAGCGTGTATAGTCCGTCCTGCCGGTCGAAGGCGCCGGCGTCGCCCGAGTCGGTCGATTTGACCACCACCACACGTCCGTTGAACAGCCCATGCCGGTTGGCCTTATCGATGAAATAATCCGGCAATCCGCGCAGCAGCACTCCCGTGCCGAATTGAAGCACTTTTTCCGGGAGTGAAAAAATGGCCGCGTCGGGCACGACGACGGCGGAGTTGGCGATGGCCGGTAATGTTTGTGCCGAGAGTTGCATAGTCCTTTTTTTTCGTTGTAGGCGCCCGGCTTGCGCTTTGGTGAGCGCGCATCCGGGCAAATCGTTATTGTTTGTCGTTCCGGACGGGTGCGTCCCGCTCCTGCAGCACTTTCCTGGCAATTTTCAACGCTTCGAGCGTTTTTTCGTACAGCTGGTCGTAATTCCCGGTGCGCAGGATATCTTTGCTGATCAGCCGGCTGCCCAAACCCACCGCGCTTACGCCGGCGCGAACCCAGGAGCGGATATTTTCCTCGTCGATCTCCACGCCCCCGGTGGGGATGAACAGCTGGTCCTGGAACAGTTCGCGGATCGAGCTGATGAATTCCGGGCCCAGAATGTTCGCGGGAAAGATCTTGACGATATCCGCCTCCAACTGTTGCGCACGGTAGATCTCGCCGGGCGTCATGCAGCCCGGTATCCAAAGCAGACCGGCCGATCTGGCCACGGAGGCTACTTCAGGGTTGACGATGGGAGCGACGATGAAGTCTGCGCCGGCTGCGACGAACGCCTCCGCCTCGGTTGCCGATTTGACGGTGCCGATACCAAGGTAAAGACCGGGCATGTCGACATTCAGCGTTTTCTTCAGCACGATGAAATTGTCCAGCGCGGCGGTACCGCGATTCGTAAACTCGACGGCGCGGACGCCGGCCCGGTAGAGCGTTTGCACGACCTTCAGACAGACCGAAGGGCTTTCCCAGTAGAACAGCGGGAGGACGCCCTGGCTGAGGATGGTTTGCAGGATGATCTTTTTATCGTTCATATGTCGTCATGAATTGAGTGATCTCCTCCGCGCGCTGGTCGGTGGCGTCGCTGGGGATGAAAAGTTTCTGATAGGCCGCCGCGGTTGCGAATTCGAGCGTCTCCTGTACCGGTTTATCCAGCCACAACCCGTAAATGAGACCGGCCATAAAACAATCGCCGCTGCCCACCTTGTCGAGGATGCTTTCGGAGACGTATTCGCGCGAGTCGTACAACTTGCGGCCGTCATGAAAGGTCGTATAATACCGGATGCCGCCCGTGCCGTGGTCGAAACGGAAGGTCTTGGCCACCCAGCGGACACGCGGGAAGGCGTGGAGGATGCGCTCGCTGCTGAGCCGCGCGTGTTCGAGATAGTCCTGTTTGGGACCCTCGGTCAGTTTGGCGTCGACCGGTATGCCCAGCATCTTCTCCGCGGCCCAAAGATTGCCCATCACCATGTCGCAGTGTTGGACAAGATTCGGCATGATATCGGTGGGTTGGGAGCCGTACTGCCACAGCTTTGAGCGGTAATTGAGGTCGACCGAGATCGTGATGTTGCGTTTCACCGCCGCCTGTAGCAATTCGTCGCAGACCCTGGCCACGCGCGCGTTCAATGCCGGCGAGATCGCGCTGAAATGGAGCCACCCGATATCGTGCAGCACGCCGTCCCAGTCGATGGTCCCGGGTTGCAGACACCAGAAGGACGAATGTTCCCGGTCATAGATGACGCCCGCGTTTTTGAGGTCCTTTCCTTTCGGCAGATAGTAAAGCCCCAAGCGCTGTCCCTGGAAGAGGATACGCGAGGTGTCGACGCCTTTCTCTTTCAGCCCTGCGACCAGTTGATGCGAGAGCAGGTGGTCCGGCAATGCGGTGCAATAGGCGGATGGTATGCCCCAGAGCGCGAGCGCGGTCGCCACGTTGGCCTCGGCCCCGCCGACATAAAAGGGGAGCGTGTTCTCCTTCAGCCAGGCGCCGCCGGCGTCGGGACAGATGCGGAGCAGCAGTTCCCCAAAAGACAGCACTTTTTTGTTCATAACTCTACCATTGCTTTGATGACGCCGCCCGCCGGGTCCAGCCAGGAGGCAAATTGCCGTTTGACGTCAGGGAATAGCACCCGGTGGGTGATATAGGTCCTCGGATCGATGAGCCCTTCTTCCAGCGCGCGGATCACCCGGTCGAAATCTTCGCGCGTCGCGTTGCGGCTGCTCATCAGCGTGGCCTCGCGACGATGGAATTCCGGGTGGCTGAACCGGATCTCCCCCTTCTGCAGGCCTACCAGCACGTAACGCCCGCCGTTGGCAAGGTATTGAAACCCGTCGTTGATCGCCTTCATGCTGCCCGTGGCGTCGATGACCACCGTGGGCATATCCCCCCGGGTGATCTCGCCGATCTGTTCCACCGGCCGTTCGGCCGCGTTGACCGTATGCAGGACCTGCAGGTTCTCGCGGCAAAAACGCAGCCTGTCCTCGTTGATGTCCATCGCGATGACGATGCCGCCGGCGATACGTGCGGACTCCATGGTGCCGAGCCCGATGGGGCCCGCGCCGACGACCAGTACGAATTCCCCCGGGCGGACCGCGGCCCGCCGAATGCCGTGCGCACCGATGGCCAACGGTTCGATGAGGGCCAGCTGGTCATGGCTAAGCCCGCGGCCGGCCACCAGCGAGGTGGAAGGCACGGACAGGTATTCGACCATCCCGCCATCCACGTGTACGCCGCATACCTGGATGCTCGTACAGCAGTTCGGTTTCCCCGACCGGCACGCGATGCAGTGCCCGCACGAGAAATACGGTATGATGGTGACTGCCTCGCCGGGCTGAAAACCGGGCGCCTTGTCGAGGTCCACGAGGTCGCCGGCCAGCTCGTGCCCCAGGATGCGCGGATAGGTAAAATAAGGTTGCGTCCCTTCATAGGCGTGCAGATCGGTTCCGCAGATACCGATCCGGCGGATCTTGATAATGGAATGCCCCGGACGCGCCAGCGGCGCATCCATATCGCGATAAGCGAGCTCTCCGGGTTGTATACAAACTAAAGTTTTCATTCGATGTCGTTTTCTCCGGCGGGATTGTCGTTCGCGCCTGCCGGCGGATCAGGCATTGGCCAGCGCGCGGTCGAGGTGGACATAGCCGCCATCCACGTGGATCAGCTGACCCGTCGTATGACTCGAGCGATTAGACAACAGGAAGGCCGCCATGTTGGCGATCTCTTCTGCGGTCGTCATCCGGTGTTCGAGCGGTATATTTTGCGTGATGGCTTCGAGTTTCGCCTTCGGGTCGGGCAGCGTCCTGATCCATTTCTCGTACAGCGGCGTCCAGCATTCGGCGACGATGATCGCGTTGACGCGGATGCCGTATTTCAGCAGCTCGACCGCCCACTCGCGGGTCAGCGCATTGCGTCCGCCATTGGAGGCCGCATAGGCCGATGTGCCGCCCTGACCGGTTTCCGCGGTTTTCGATCCGATGTTGACGATCGCTCCCTTCGTCTTTTTCAGTTCGGGGAGCGCATAATGCGCGAGCAGGTAGTAATGCACAAGGTTCTTGTGCAGCGAGGCGATGAAAGCCTCATAATTGCCCGACTCGAGCCCTACCCCGTCGTTGACGCCGGCATTATTGACGAGCCCGTCGATGCGGCCGCAGGTCCGGGTGACCGCTTTTACCGCGGCTTCGCAGTCGGCCGGGACGGTGAGCTCCGCTACGGTCTGGAAAGCTTTCCCACCTGCCTTTTCCACGGCTGTCAGCGTCGTCTTGTTGTCCTGTTCGTTGCGACCGACGATGAAAGGGATCGCCCCTTCCGCCGCCAGTACTTTCACAATGCCTTCACCGATGCCCTTGGCGCCGCCGGTGACGATGATGACCTTGTCTTTCAAATTGAGGTTCATTGGTCGATAATTTGATTTTGCAGCCGCACGCAACCCTGCATGCGGTACGTGGTTTCACAGTTTGTAAAATCTCATGGCGTTGCCCCCGAAGAACGCGGCCTGCTCGTCCGTCGAGAACGCGGAAAAATAATCCTTTACCACCTTCAATACCTGTCCGTACGACGCGGCCACCAGGCAAACCGGCCAGTCGCTGCCATAGAGGATGCGGCCGGTCCCGAAAGCCTCTACGACGGTGTCCATATACACGGTCAGGTGCTCCGGTTTCCAGTGACGCCAGTCGGCCTCGGTCACCAGTCCCGATATCTTGCAGGAAACGTTTGGATAGGCAGCAACGGCGCGGATGGCGTTGATCCATTCCTCCGTGATGTACCTGTCTTTGATGTGCGGTTTGGCGATATGATCGATCACGAAGGGCTGATCCGGAAAGGAAGCGACGAATTCGCGCGTATAACCCAGCTGATCGGGGTGGATGAGGATATCGTAGGTATAGCCGTAGGCGGCGAGCGCAGCGATGCCGCGTTTGAAATTCGGGTTGAGCATGAGCGCCCGGTCCTGTTCGCCCTGCAGGACATGGCGGAAACCTTTCAGCTTGGGGTAGGCGGTGTAATGTTCGAGCCGCCGGTCCACTTCGGGATGACGAAGATCGACCCAGCCGACGACCCCTTTGATGAAATCGTAATCGCCGGCGAGACCCAGCAGGAATTCATTCTCTTCCTCGGACTGATCGGCCTGCACCGCCACCGTACCGTCGATACCGCCTTCCTGCAACAGGGGAAGCAGATGATCGGGCAGAAAATCGCGCCGGATGGCCTGCATCTCCCACGTGATCCAGCTGTCGCGCACGGGATCGAACTGCCAGAAATGCTGGTGTGCGTCGATCCTCAATGCCGGTATATGTGGAGGCGTGTCAGGCATGGACGTAAGCTTTTACGTTTTGACGGGCCTGACCCAGGTGGTCGATGCCCAGCTCGACCACGTCGCCGGGTTGCAGGTACACGTTCGGGATCATCCCCAACCCGACGCCCGCGGGCGTACCCGTTGAGATGACGTCGCCCGGCAAGAGGGTCATAAACCGGCTGGTATAGGAGACCAGGAAGGGTATCCGGAAAAGCAGGTTCTTCGTATTCCCGTCCTGCATCTTTTTTCCGTTCACGGTCAGCCACAGCCGAAGATTGTGGACGTCCTTCACCTCGTCGGGCGTAGCCAGCCACGGCCCCATCGGGGCGAACGTGTCGCAGCCTTTGCCCTTGTCCCAGGTGCCGCTGCGCTCGATCTGGAACTCCCGCTCGGAGATATCGTTGTGCAGGAGGTAGCCGGCCACATGATCCATGGCGTCGCTCTCCCCGACATAAGATGCTTTTTTACCGATGACGACGGCCAGTTCCACTTCCCAGTCGGTCTTCTTGCTGTCGCGCGGGATGATGATGTCGTCGTTGGGCCCGACGAGCGCGGTGGTCGACTTCATGAAAATAACGGGCTCGGGCGGCAGGGTCGCGCCGGTCTCTTTTGCGTGATCGGTATAGTTGAGACCGATGCACACGATCTTCGAGGGCCGCGCTATCGGTGGTCCCAACCGCACGCCGGATGCCAGCGGCTGCAAACCACCCTTGTCCACGAAGGTCTTCAGGCGTTTCAGTCCGTCACCGCCGAAGAACTGTTCGTTGTAGTCTTCGCCGAAGCCGGAAGTGTCGTAGTATTTCCCATCGATGGCGACGCCTGTCTTTTCCCTGCCGGGCTGGCCGTGTCTGATTAGTAGCATACGATCAATTGTTTAATTTAGTGAAGCCGCCGTCTATCGGGTAGTCGCAGCCGGTGATGAAGGCAGCTTCATCGCTGCAAAGATAGAGAATGAGCGCGGCAACCTCTTCGGGTTTTGCCATGCGGCCGATGGGCTGTGTCTTCGACAGGCGTTCGAACATCTCCTGCTCTTTGCCCGGATAATTCTTTTTGAGGAAACCGTCTACGAATGGCGTATGCACGCGCGCGGGCGAGATGCAGTTACACCGGATATGGTCTTTGAGGTAGTCGCGCGCCACCGACAGCGTCATCGAATAGACCGCCCCCTTTGTCATCGAATAGGCGAAGCGGTCGGGGATCCCCACCGTGGCGGCGATCGAACAGACGTTGACGATGACGCCGCCGGAAGGACCTTCGGCA
>DASZYU010000123.1:0-10538 GCA_035545215.1 Puia sp. | reverse complement strand
ATATCTCTCAAAAACATTGTAAAAAATAGTTGGCCTCCGGCAGGGGCCGAAATTCCGCTTTACGCCGAACCGCCTGTCCGGATCGGCCGGAGGCCGATCGCCCGAAGGGCAATCATCAGCGTGTGATAGGCGGGAGGCGTAAATTGCGTACTACGCCGAACCGCCTATCACAAAGTCGTCAAGTGCTTGTTAATATTCGCCTTCAGCGACAACATACCATTGTATTTATCGTTATTTTTGGATAGCTATGTTAAAAGTGCTTAAGCCTATGTTTAATAAGAGAAATCTGCCGATCGTCCTGGTCCTCCTGGCGGGGGGTGTCTTCGTAGCCTTCAGGACGCTGGGAAGAGGAGGCAACCCGCCAACCAAATACGAACGAATCCTGCATAATGTGGGGGAGTACCTGGAGCAGATCCACTATAGTCCCAAACCCATTGATGACAAGTTCTCGGGCGAAGTGTTCGACAAATACATCAAGGAGGTGGACGACTACAAGGATGTTTTCATGCAGTCCGACGTCGACCAGCTGCGTCGCCAGTTCGGGTCGGAGATCGACGACGAGATCCTGGGCGGATCGATCCGGTTCGTGCCTGCCGTCAGCGAGCTCTACAAAAAGCGGTTGCAGGAAACACAGGCGATCTACAAGGACATCCTGAGCAAACCCTTCGATTTCACGAAGGACGAGGATTTCAATCAGAACTATGACGAGATCAGGTTCCCGCGCAACGATGCCGAACGCCGCGAAGCCTGGCGCAAACGGCTGAAGTACCTGACCCTCGAGCGTTACTCCGACCTGCTCGATCAGCAGGAGACGGGCAAGACCAAGCCGGGGTTCGTCGCCCGGAGCAACGAGGAGATCGAAAAGGACGCGCGCGACCGGACCCTGAAGGTGATGGACCGCCTCTATGAGCGTCTTACCGTAAAGGAAACCGAGGACGACCGTTTCAACGCATTCGTGCAGACCATCGTGCAGTCGATGGACCCTCATACCGATTATTTCCCTCCCGTGGAAAAAAGATATTTCGATGAACAGATGAGCGGCCATTTCTTCGGCATCGGCGCATCGCTGGGCTACGAAGACGGGAACATCAAGATCACGTCGCTGGTGACGGGCAGTCCCGCCTGGAAATCGGGGCAGGTAGGCGTAGGCGACATCATCCAGAAAGTAGCGCAGGGTAACCAGGAGCCTGTCGATATGACGGGTTACTTCACCGAGGACGCCGTCAAGGTCATCCGCGGCAACAAGGGCACGGAAGTGCGGCTGTGGCTCAAGAAACCCGACGGTACCGTCAAAATCGTTTCGCTGATCCGCGACGAGATCATCCAGGACGAGTTGACCTTTGCGCGGAGCGCCATCGTCAATACGCCCAAAGGGAAGATCGGTTATATCTATCTGCCCGAGTTCTATGCCGATTTCGATAACCCGAAAGGCAGCCGTTGCAGCATCGATGTGGCCAGGGAGATCCTCAAGCTGAAAGAGCAGAAGGTCGACGGCATCGTCCTCGATCTGCGCGACAACGGCGGCGGTTCATTATACGACGTGGTGCAGATGGCCGGCTATTTCGTCGAGCAGGGTCCGATCGTCCAGGTCAGGGACAGGGAAGGAAGACCGCAAATACTCCCCGATCATGACAAGACCGTGCTGTACGACGGCCCGTTCGCCGTCATGGTCAATGAGCTCAGCGCTTCGGCCTCCGAAATTTTTGCGGCCGCCATCCAGGACTATCATCGTGGCGTCATCATCGGCAGCACCTCCACTTACGGAAAGGGTACGGTGCAAAGACCCATCGGCATTGACAAGAGCCTGGGCTTCATGGACGCCAACAGCGACCTGGGTACGCTGAAGGTGACCCTACAGAAATTCTACCGGATCAGTGGCGGATCCACCCAGCTGAAAGGAGTGGCTTCCGATATCGTTCTCCCGGATATCTACCCGGATATTTATGAATACAGCAAAATCAGGGAGAAGGACAACCCCGATGCGCTGCCCTGGGATGAGATCGCAAAAGCCGACTATTCGACCTGGAAATACGCTTATGACGTGGGCCAGCTGAAGGCCATGAGCGCCGATCGGCTGAAAGGGAATAATTCCTTTGGCCTCATCCGCCAGGATGAAGAGTGGCTCAGCAGCATCCAGGACAAGGTCTATCCCCTGAACATTACGAGGTACAGGGAAGAGCAAAAAAAGGTAAAAGAAACCGTCAAACAGATTGAGAACCTGAGCAAGCTGCCGGCCAATAGCCAGCTGAATGTACAGGCGCTGCCGCAGGACGTACACAAATACGACGACGACAAGAACAAATCCGATCGTTTCCAGCAATGGCTGAAGGACCGCAAGTCCGATGTATGGCTGGGTGAGGCGGTGAACGTCCTGGATGACATGATAGCGGAGAAGAACCTGGTCTACAACCGATAGAACGACACTTTCATCGATATCGCGAAGAGGGGCCCGGCGGGCCCCTTTTTATTTCATCCAATTTTCGAGGCCAAAAGAGCAACGACAGACCCGAGGACGGCGATCAGTCCCAGCGAAACGCGCAGACCGGACGCCTGCGCGATGAACCCGATGAACGGCGGCCCGAAGAGAAAACCCAGGTAGCCGATCGTCGAGACGGCGGCAAGCGCGACCCCGGGCGAGAGCACCTTCGATCTTCCGGCCGCGCTGTATACGAGGGGGACTACCGAGGAGACGCCGGCTCCGACCAGCAGGAATCCGGCCAGCGCCGGCAGCAGGTACGGAAAAAGGATGGCGACGAGCAGTCCCGTCGCCGTCAGCAGGCCGCTTATCCGCAGTATCCGACGGATGCCCCAGCGAGTCGTCAGCCAATCGCCGATGAACCGGCCGGATGCCATGGTACACATGAAAGCAGTATAGCCGATCGCCACGAGCCCTTTTGGCGGATGGACCACTTTTTGAAAATAGACGCCGCTCCAGTCGAACATCGACCCTTCGCAGATCATCGAACAAAACGCGATTACGCCCAGCGTGATCAGGGACCGGTCGGGCCGGGCAAAGATCGGTCTGTCGCCGCCGGCGCCTTCGTCACCGGGCACCAGACGCCCCGCCATTGTAGCTACCACCAGGAAGGCAGCGGCGGTGATCACCAGGAAGTGTTGCCAGGGCGACCAGGCCAGCTCGGTAAAAAGCGTTCCGATGCTCCCGCCGGCGAAACCGGCCAGGCTCCAGAGACCGTGATAGGACGCCATGATCGTGCGACCATAAAGCGCTTCGGTTCCGATGGCCTGCGTATTCATGGAAATATTCAGCAGATTGCCGCACATCCCGAAGGCGACGAGCGTGGCTACCAACTGCCAGGGCGCAGACACGAGGTCGAGAACGGGCAGGATCGAAGCGTAAAGCAGCGCCGCGGTGATGGCGATCGGGCGGCTCCCATATTTGGCGACCAGCCATCCGGCCAACGGGAGCGAGGTCAGCAAGCCGACAGGCAGCCCCATCAGAACGCCGCCGAGCGCTGCGTTGTCGAGATGAAGCCGCTGTCGAATATCCGGGATGCGCGAGCACCACGATGAATAGCAAAGGCCTGCCAGGAAAAAAAAGGCCGAGACGGCAATCCGGTTGATCCTCCGGACCGGCAGGGACAAAAGGAAATTCATGCGCTAAAGATAGCGGTCTTCCAGGACTCGCATGTGATGGGCCACATGACCGGGAATTATGAACCCGATCGTGAAGGCGTTCAGCGGCCGGCCGTTCACCGTGCCCGTAAAACGCAACTGCTCGTCGGACAACGACTCGAACAGGTATTCGGTGGATTTGCGGACCGTAATGAACTCTTCCAGCAGATCGTTCCATTTGCGCGTCGCGCCACCATCGTTCGCGGCCCATTGGTTCTCATCGAACCCGGGCAGGGCAGTGGCATCTTTGCGCGAAAGGTGGAGCGCGCGGTAGGAGAACACTCTTTCCGCGTCAATGATGTGCTGGACCATTTGACGGATGGTCCACTTGCCTTCGGTATAGGCGTGGTCGATCTTTTTCCGTGGAATGCCTTCCAGCAAACGGCGGAATTGTTTCGTGTTCTTTCGAATAGCCTCGCGAAAATCATTTTCCTTGATCCGGTCGACGTACGACTGATAGAATTCCGCGGGAATAATCTCGGTTCGGGGGATCATAGATCAGTTGTTCACATTGTGTAAAGTGGACCGCTCCTGATACTCCTTCTCCTTCTTCCCGGTTGGCAGCGTAGAGGCTAGTTTAAGCGCTTCATAAGCGTTGACGATGCCGCCGGTCTTACTGATATCCGACATGTTTACCATCACCGGGTTGTCTTCCGTACCGGGCAATTTGACTTTAGACGGGGGCGCAACCGCCGATTTCTCGATGCAATACTTTACCTGTCTCGGCGTCAGATTGGGATAGAACTCGAGGATCAGCGCAGCCACGCCGGTGACGACCGGCGCCGCCATACTGGTGCCCTGCAGGTTCTCGTACTTGCTTCCGGGCACAGTCGAGTAAATGCGCGTACCCGGAGCGAAAACGTCGACGTCCTGCTTGCCATAGTTGGAGAACGAGGCGGTATAGCTGTTGAATCCCGGCTCGGCCAGCGGATCGCTGCTTGCGCCGACGGTGATCCAATTGGAGGCGGTGTAGGTAGAATTTTTGAAATGCGGGCTCGGGAAATTGTCCGTGGTATCCACGTCGGCATTGTCGTTGCCGGCGGCATGGACCAGCAAGACTCCCTTGCTTTCGGCATATTTCACCGCCGAGTCGACCCAGGGCTTTTCGGGTGAAAGATTTTTTCCAAAGCTCATATTGATCACGCGCGCCCCGTTGTCGACGGCATAACGAATGGCAAGCGCGATATCCTTGTCGTGTTCGTCGCCGTTCGGTACCGCCCGGATCATCATGACCCGCACGTTATCGCAGATGCCGTCGATGCCTTTGCCGTTGCCCCTTTCGGCGGCGATGATGCCGGTCACATGCGTGCCGTGCATGGGCTCGCCGGCCATGACGTCGTTATTGCCGTAATAGCGGTCGTTGATATCGGATTCGTTGTCCTTGACGATCTCGTGACGGTAGTCGCGCGGGGCGGTCTCCTTTACCTCGGCCTTTTTCTCTTCGCGGTCCACTTCTTCCGTGAAATCGTTCAGGAAAGCCTTATTCGTCCAGTCCATGATCTTATTGACCTTGAAAAGATAGAGGAACACGGCTTTGGCGCTCCTGCATTCGGTCGACCTGGTTTGAAAAGTATCGAGTTCGTTCCCCGTGTATTCGACCTTGCCCATGGCCTGCTGCAGAATGCTGTCGCTCTTCATACAGGCAGTCAGCGCGCGGTGCAACTGGACGAGGTCCAGCCCGTTGTCCGACCCGTCGCCCATGATCGTCTTGCGGGCCTTCACCCACATCCGGTAGTTGTCCTTGTCATCGGGGCTGAGCGCCGCAGTATCCAGATTGGGAACGTCGAATTTTTCCTTGAAAGCGTAGTATACGCGGGCCTCTTCCTGGGAATCGTCCTTGACATCGGTGCCGTCCTTTCCGCCGATGAAATTCCAGCCGTGGATATCGTCCACGTAGCCGTTGTGATCGTCGTCGATACCGTTCCCCGGGATCTCCTTCGGGTTGGTCCAGAGGATGCTTTTCAGGTCTTCGTGCGTGGTATCGACCCCCGAATCGATGACGGCCACCAACACGGTCTTGCTCTTCAACTTCTTCAGCCGGGCAAACTCATACGCCTTGTTGACGCTGATACCATAAAACCCGTCATGTTCTTTGTCCATCAGATGCCAGCCTTTGGGCAGGTCCTGTTTTGCGGAAGTTCCCTGCGCCGGAACGATGCCCGGCAGGCAAGCCAATAGGATAACCAGTAACCAACCACTCCGGCTACGATTCATTTTCGTTTGTTTTTGTTAATGTGTAGTGTTCAATACCTGTAAAATAAATAAAACCCGCGCCAAACGTCACCGAAAATTACAGGAACGGCCTTATTAACTTGTTAAAGTTATCGGTTCGGCGTTTCCGCCACACTCAGCTTCAATTCGACTCGTCTGTTGGCGGCTTTTCCGGCTGCGGTCCGGTTGGTGGCGATCGGGCGTCCCTGGCCAAATCCTTCTGACGTAAGACGGCCCGCGGAGACGCCTTTCCCGACGAGGTAGCCGCGCACCGCTCCGGCCCTTCGTTTCGAGAGATCGAGGTTCTTCGCCGCGTTGCCCGAGTTATCGGTATATCCTTCGATCCGGAGGTTCAGTTCGGGATGTTCCAGCAGGATGGAAGCCAACTCATCGAGCGCTGCAAACGAACCGTCTGTCAACTGATCGCTGGATGAGTTGAAGAGGATATTGTGCGCGATGAAATTGACCTTTTCGGTGGTCTCTTTCTGAATGACAGGCGCGGGCAGAGGACAACCGTGATTCGAGGCGGGTCCCGCACTATCCGGGCACTGATCTTCTTCATCGTTCAGTCCGTCGCCGTCGCGGTCGGGAATGGGACACCCGTGATAACGGGCGAGACCGGGCACCGTCCGGCAGCTGTCGTGTTCGTCATCCACTCCGTCCTGGTCGGAATCGGGAACGGGGCAGCCGTTATAGCGCGCCATACCCGGGATCGTGCGGCAGGAATCGTGGTCGTCGTCCACGCCATCCCTGTCTGCATCGGGCGCCGGACAACCATGCCGCGCCGCGGAGCCGGGTTGCAGCGGGCAATCGTCCACATCATCGGTGATCCCGTCGCGGTCCGAATCGCGCTTCCTTCTCGAAGGCGACGTACCCGAAGCGGCAAGCCAGATGCCTACGGAAAGACCGATCACCTGGTGGTGGAATGTACCCGGGTATGTCGCGTTGTAAAAGCTGGACAGTCCCTGGCTGAAGTAACCGGAGATCAGCAGGTCGCCCATTTCGACGCCGACTTTGCCGTCCACTCCGAAATCGAATGTTTTATAGGTATCGGGACCGCTGCCGACCCGGACTGGAACCGTCGTGCTGTTGTATTTGTTGCTGCCCGAAGTGAGACTTTCCGTCGTCACGTGCCCGTTGAAAAAGAAACCGAAATAGGGTCCTGCGCTGACAAAGAAGCTGTTCCGGCGATTGGAAGTGATGGGTATCTTGTACGTGATGTTCAGCGGCACCTCCATGTATCCGAGTTGCAGCGATTGTTTATTGTAGATGGTATCGGTGAGCAGTGCTTTTACCGAATCGTTGTTACGGTCGTAGTTGCGACCCTTCGTGATATAAGTGACTGCGGGCTGGAAGAAGAATCCATGATGCCCGAGGGGGACTTCGACGATCAGGCCGAGCTTGAATCCGGCGTGGGAACGCTCGTATTTCCGTACGGTGGTGTCCCATCCAGGCAAATGGTTGGTTTCCAGAACATTAGATGAATGAGCGCCGCCCAGGATGCCGAGCCGGACCTGCGCTTGCAGCGGGAAATAGCCAATAAGGAGCAAAAGAAAAAAAGGCGCCCATCTTCTCATCGGCATATAACGCCCCTGCCGATGAAATTATTTTGCCCTCCGCCGGTTACAAATTGAATTTGATGCCTTGAGCCAGAGGCAATTGGGTCGAGTAATTGATCGTGTTCGTTTGGCGGCGCATATAGGCTTTCCAGGCGTCGCTCCCGCTTTCCCTTCCTCCGCCCGTTTCCTTTTCGCCGCCAAAGGCGCCGCCGATCTCCGCGCCGGACGTTCCGATGTTGACGTTCGCAATCCCGCAATCGCTGCCCGCAACGGAAAGGAAACGTTCCGCTTCTCTGAGGTTGAGCGTCATGATAGCCGACGATAGACCCTGCGGCACGCCGTTCTGGATCGCGATCGCCTCTTCGAGCGTCTTATACGATAACAGGTAGAGAATCGGTGCAAAGGTCTCCTGGGCGACGATGGGATAATCGGGCCGGGCTTCCGCGATGCAAGGCCGGACATAACATCCGCTTTCAAAACCATCGCCCGAGAGGACCTCGCCTTCTACGAGAAAGCGGCAACCCTGTTTTTTGGCGGCGTCGATCGCTGACGCGTAGAGATTGACGGCGTCTTTGTCGATCAGTGGTCCGACGTGGTTCTTCTCGTCGAGCGGGTCGCCGATCCGCAACTGTCCGTAGGCGGCTTTCAGCTTGTCCTTTACCTTGTCGTAAATATCCTCCTGGATGATGAGCCGCCTCGTGGAGGTGCAACGCTGACCGGCGGTTCCCACGGCGCCGAAGACAGCGCCCGGTATTGCGATGTTCAGATCGGCGTCGGCAGTGACGATGATGGCGTTGTTGCCGCCCAGTTCCAGGATCGACTTGCCGAGGCGGGAGGCCACGGCCGTGCCCACCGCTTTACCCATCCGGGTGGATCCGGTAGCCGAGATCAGCGGGATGCGGGGGTCGGATGCGAGCCATTCCCCGATCTCCCTGGCCCCGGTAATGAGCCCGCTAACGCCTTCAGGAACCTTATTGGCAGCAAAAACGGACGCCACGATGTGCTGACAGGCCAGCGCGCAGAGCGGCGTCTTTTCGGACGGTTTCCAGACGCAGGTATTGCCGCATACCCAGGCGATCATGGCGTTCCAGCTCCACACCGCGACCGGAAAATTGAAAGCGGATATGATCCCCACAACGCCCAACGGGTGCCATTGCTCGTACATGCGGTGAGAGGGTCGCTCGCTGTGCATCGTCAGTCCGTTCAGCTGCCTGGAAAGGCCGACTGCCAGGTCACAGATATCGATCATTTCCTGTACCTCGCCATACCCCTCCTGAAGGCTCTTGCCCATTTCATAAGAAACGAGACGACCGAGCTCGCTCTTGTGCTTTCGAAGCGCTTCGCCGATCTGCCGGACCACTTCGCCGCGACGAGGCGCGGGCCATTCCCTCCACGCGGTAAATGCTTTTTCAGCCGCCGTCACGACGGCTTCGTAACCTGCCTTGTCGGTCGCCCTGACCGAAGCGATCAGTTTGCCGTCGACGGGCGAAAAAGATGAGAGCGCCGGAGCCGTGGAGGAAAGCCATTGCGTTCCGGTGGCGGTACCGGCGTTTTCGCGGCCAATCTGCAGTTGCTGAAGGAATTCCATAAAAAAAGCTTGCGATTTGGACAATCGCAAGCAATTTAGGGAAAAACTAACCACTAACCAGTGACCTCAACCTTAACTTAAAATCTACTATGAAAAAACTGGTCTAATGCCGGTATCTACCTTCCGGCACTAATCCATACGCAATCCGGCCCTGCCGGGTTGCGTTCGGTTTTGTTAAAATATCCGGGCAGGTGCGTATGCCGGCCCACGGGGCCGGTCGGTCGTCGCGCCGGGGTCAGTTGAGCTTGTTCTCCATGGCTGCGAAAAAACTTTCGCTGTAGCTAACGCCGATGGGTATCTCCTTGTCGCCGATCTTGATCTTGCTTTTGCTGATATGCTCGATCTTGCTGATGGGAACGATATAGCTGCGGTGCGCGCGGATGAACTCGCGCGCGGGGAGCTTCTGCGCGATGGTCTTGAGTGTCATCAGCGTGAGGATGGATTTGCCGGGAAGGTATATTTTGATGTAATCGTCGAGACCCTCGATATAGAGGATCTCCTTCAGGTTGACTTTTACCATCTGGTAGTCGGACTTGACGAAGATGTATCCCTCCTGGAGCTCCTGGCTCGTCAGGTAGTCGACGTATTCCTTCGCCTTGTACACCGCTTTGAGAAAGCGGTCGTATTCGATCGGTTTCAACAGGTAGTCGATCGCGTCCACATTGAAACCATCCACCGCGTATTCGCTGAATGCGGTCGTAAAAACGACCGCCGTGTTCTTCTTGTTGATGATCCGCGAGAATTCGATGCCATTGATGTCCGGCATCTGGATGTCGAGGAAGAGGATATCGACCGGTGAGGCGTCCATTACTTTCTGCGCCTCGAACGGGTCGGTAAAGACGCCTTTCAGATCGAGGAAATAGATCTTTGCGATGTATTTCTTCAATACTTCGAGCGCCAGCGGCTCGTCATCGATGGCTATACACGTTAACATTATACCGGTATTTTTAAGTGAACGGAAAATTCATTCGGTCTGTCCTGGATGTCCAAAGAATATCGGTCTTCATAGAACAGATCGAGCCGCCGCCTGGTGTTGCTGATCCCGATGCCCGTATTGTCAGATGCACGCAGCATGGTATTGAAATACTTGTGGTTGCAGATGCTAAAATACAACGAATCCTTCTTTATTTCGAGCAGGATCACGATGGGACTGCGTTCACGCGTGCTTATCCCGTATTTAAAGGCGTTCTCGACGAGCGGCAGGAGCAGCAAGGGCGCTATCTGGCGGCCGACCGGTTCACCCCGGACAGTGAAATCCACCACGGCCTTGTCGGTCAGCCGCATCTTCTGCAACTCGATGTAATGCGAGGTGAACTGGATCTCCTTTTCCAGCGGGACCAGGTCGTTGCGTGCTTCGGTCAGCACGTAACGCATAATGCTGGACAGTTTCATGACGGCGGGGGCCGTCTGTTCCGATTGTGCCGAGGCCAGCGCATAGATATTGTTCAGCGTATTGAAGAGGAAGTGCGGGTTGATCTGCGCTTTCAGGAAAGAGAGCTCGGCCTTGAGCTTTTCGTTGGCGATCTCTTTGTTCCGTTGTTCGGAAC
>DASZYU010000122.1:0-10259 GCA_035545215.1 Puia sp. | reverse complement strand
GCGAAGGCGCCTATCTCGGCAAGACGGTCCAGGTGATCCCGCACATTACCGACGAGATCAAGCGGCGGATGCTGCTGCTCGGCCAGGGAAACAAATACGACATCATTATTACCGAACTCGGCGGCACGGTCGGCGACATCGAATCGTTGCCCTTCATCGAAGCCGTGCGCCAGTTGCAATGGGAGATGCCCGAAGAGGATTGCGTCGTCGTCCACCTGACGCTGATCCCTTATCTCAAGGCCGCCAAAGAACTGAAGACCAAACCCACGCAGCATAGTGTCAAGCTGCTGAGCCAGGAAGGCGTACACCCGGACATCATCGTCTGCCGGACCGAAGAACCGCTATCCCCCGACATCCGCAAGAAGATCGCGCTGTTCTGTAATGTCAAGCCGGAGGCCGTGATCGAGGCCGCCGACGCACCGACGATCTACGAAGTTCCGCTTACCATGATGCGTGAGAAACTGGATCTCATTTGTCTGAAAAAGCTGAACATTACCCAGTACCACGAACCCGAACTGGCGCGCTGGAAAGAGTTCCTCGATAAATTGAAATATCCCAAGAGCAAAGTGACCATCGGCCTCATCGGGAAGTACATCGAACTCCAGGATGCTTATAAATCGATCCTCGAGTCGTTCGTACACGCGGGCGCGGTCAACGAGAGCAAGGTGCAGGTGGTCAATGTCCATAGCGAATTCATCACGGCCGAGAACGTGGCCGAGAAACTGTCCAACCTGGACGGCCTCGTGGTCGCTCCCGGGTTTGGACACCGCGGCGTGGAAGGCAAGATCATCGCCGTAAAATATGCGCGCGAGAATAAATTGCCGTTCTTCGGCATCTGTCTGGGTATGCAGATGGCGGTCATCGAATATGCGCGGAACGTCCTCGGATGGACCGACGCACATTCCACCGAAATGGACGTGCATACCCAATACCCGGTGATCGACCTGATGGAGGAGCAGAAGAAGGTGACCGCCAAGGGCGGGACGATGCGGCTGGGCGCCTATCCCTGTGTCCTGAAAGAAGGGTCGCTGGCCAGCCAGGTCTACCATTCGAAACCCGAGATCAGCGAAAGACACCGCCACCGCTGGGAGTTCAACAATGCCTATCTCCAGCAGTTCGAAAAAGCGGGGTTGATCGCCAGCGGGACGAATCCGGAAAGCGGGCTGGTGGAGATCGTGGAGCTGTCCGCAGCCGTGCATCCCTTCTTCATCGGGGTGCAATACCACCCGGAACTGAAAAGCACGGTCGAGAACCCGCAGCCAATCTTTGTACATTTCATCCGGGCCGCCAAGGAATTCGCCGAGGCGAAGAATGCGGTCAGGAATCCTCTTTTACAGAGCGAGATGATCTAGCCGGCCGGCCGCCTCCGGCCGCCCCGATCCTGCCGCCTGCGGCGCAATACCGCGCGTTTGCCGGGAAGGACCGGCTTGCTATTGCGATATGCCCTATATTTGCACTTCTTCGGTCGGACCGTTGTTCGCCGGCAGAACCAAAAAAATCATATCATGGGATTGGATCGCAATACAATTATTGGATTTGTGCTGTTGGGCGTCCTTTTGTTCATTTATCTGTTTACCAGTACCAGGGCGAGTCATGAGCTGGAAGCGCAACGCAAACGCGAAGCGGACAGCATCGCGCTCGTGAATAAGGCGAAGGAAATGGCTGCGCGCGAAGCCGCCGCAAAACAGGACAGCGCCGCAGCCAAAGGGACCACCGGCGCCCCCGATACGCTGACGGGTTTCAACAAAGCGCAAAAGGGCGCTGCGCAAACCGTTACCGTGGAGAACGACCTGATGAAAGTCGTTTTCAGCAACAAGGGCGGGCAGCCCGTGGACGTCCAGCTCAAACGGTTCAAGGCCTATGACAGCACGCCGGTCCGGTTGGTAGGGCCCGAATGCCGGATCAATTATCCCATCAATACGGGCAGCGGCGCAGCCGATGTCGCCGAACTCTACTTCGATAGCGGCCGGGTCGTCCGGAATGCGGACGGCAGCCAGACCGTCAGTTTTCATCTGCCTACCCCGGCGGGAGAATCGATCGAGCACGTCTTCGTCCTGCCCGCGCACGATTATACGCTCAACTGGGAGGTGCGCATCGGCAACCCGGAAAAGCTTTTCTCTCAAAATAATTTCAATCTCGACTGGAGGGTGCTCACCAAACGGGTGCAGCAGAACATGTATGACGAGCGGCGTCTGACCAGCCTCGGGTTCTACGAAGACGGGCGTTTCGACTACATGGCTTCCAAGACCGAGCACAACTTCGACAAACCGGTGCAATGGCTGTCCGTGTCGCAGCAATTCTTCAATTCGACGCTGATCGCGAAGAACGGGTTCAGCTCGGGTGTGGTGCATATGCAAAGAGAATCCGCAGACAGCTCGAATGTCGTCGCGCGGGTGGAGGCGACCATGCAGGCGAAGATACCCGCCGCGGCGAGTGCCACGCTGCCCTTCCAGCTGTATTACGGTCCCAATGATTTTAACATACTGGACAAGGAGGCGCCCGGGATGACCCACATCATCGACCTGGGAAGAGGCATGTATTCGTTCGTGCGACCGGTGAACGTATACATCATCATGCCCGTTTTCAATTTTTTCAAGACGTTTATCAGCAGTTGGGGCATTGCGATCCTGCTGCTGACCCTGTTCATCCGCCTGTTCACCTCGCCGCTGGTCTACAGCAGCTATCTCAGTGGGGCCAAGATGAAAGCCCTGCGGCCCGAGATCGAAGCTCTGCGCAAAAAGACGGGCGGCGACCAGCAGCAGATGGGCATGGAACAGATGAAGCTGTTCAAGGAAGCAGGCGTAAACCCGCTCGGGGGTTGTATACCCGCCTTGTTGCAGATACCTATCTTCTTCGCCCTGTACAGCTTCTTCAACTCGAACATCGGCCTCCGCGGCCAAAGCTTTCTTTGGTCCCACGACCTGTCGACTTATGACAGCGTCCTGAATTTCGGGTTCTCGATCCCGGGGTACGGCGACCACATCAGCCTCTTCGCCCTGCTCGCGGTGACGACCAGTTTCCTGATCTCGCTGTACGGGATGAGCATGACGCCGGACCAGAGCAATCCGGCCATGAAATACATGCCCTACATTATGCCGGTGTTCCTGCTGATCTTCTTCAACCGCCTGTCTTCGGCGCTCACCTGGTATTATACCGTGTCCAACCTGATCACGCTGAGCCTCCAGTTCGTGATCCAACACTATATCATCGATCACGAAAAGATCCTGGCGCAACTGCAGGCCAACCGGGCGAAACCCAGGACGAAATCGAAATGGCAGGAGCGGCTCGAGCAAATGCAGCAGGCGCAACAGAACCAGAAACGCCCGCAGAAACGATAAGCCGGCAAACTCCGCGCGGCCGGGACGGTCGGCGCTAAATTGCAGGTCCGGCCGCGGCAACTTGCAGGATTGAAACGCGATGCGTATTTTTAGTAGACGCCGGGGGCGTTCACATATGAAAATTCACCTATATATAAAGCTTGGGCTGCTATCTATTGTCCTGTTCCGGCTGCCCGCAACGGCGCAGCGAAAAGTGGTTTCCGAGCTGACACTGGTTTACGAGTACAACGCCAGTTCAGATGCCCACGGTAAACCCGAGGCTTCCGAAAACGCCATCCATACCGTCTACATCAAGGGTAACAAGAGCCGGTCCGAAATGGCCAGCGCTTTGTTCTCTTCCACGACGATCTTCGACGCGAACACGGGTTCTGCGGTGATCCTCCGCGAAGTGAACGGGCAGAAGCTGCTGATCCGGCTGAACCCGGAGAACTGGCTGGAAAAGAACCGCAACTACGACGGGATTGTATTCAGGAATACCAATGAAACGAAGATCATTGCGGGCTATCCCTGCACCAGGGCGATCGGCCAGACCGCGTCCGGGGCCGTGATCACTGTTTATTACACGCGCGACCTCGTTCCGGAGAACCGGCAATACGATCCCGTTTTCCGCACGCTGGACGGCCTTCCGCTCGAATATGAGTTAAGCAATGGAAATGTCAGGATCCACTATAAAATGTCCAGGATCAGCCTGAATCCCGTTCCTGCCTCGAAATTCGATATCCCCAGCGCGGGCTACCGCGAGATGAATTACGAGGAAAGCAAAAAGATGAAAGAAGGCCGGTGAGGCGAAGCCAGGATGAGCGGCGCGGGATGATGCAGGTCCGTGATAGAAGGCCGGTGAGGCAAATTAGTGGTTGCTCATGTTGATCCGGAGATCGAGCAGGCGGAGGTTGTTGTTGCCGCTGTTGTTCAGGTAAACCGACGTATTGATCCGGTAGTGATAAGGCATGATGTAGGTGCTGTTGCCTTTCTCGTAGGTGATCAGCGTATTGAACGAAACGTAATCATTCTTTTTTTCGGCGCCCAGGAAATAACTGCCGGTAAAGGTAGGACCCACCTTCAGCGTGAAATTGCCGGTGGTCCGGATGGGCGCGAAATGGGTCTTGAGCGGCGTATCTTTCGCCTTCTTTTCTCCACCGCCGCCTTTGCTCGCGAAAGCCAGGCTGACCACGGCGATCATCAAGGTGCTCACCAGCAACTTGCGCATCCATTTCCCCGCAGACCCCTCGCGGGCCACGTCCGAAGAACAGTCAATTTTTCCTATCGTTTCCGGGCTAAGCATTCTGGTACAAATGTAGTAAAAAATATTGGGTATTTTTTAACCGTCTATCACAAATTTTAATAAAGCTTTAACGTCCTGGGGCCGTTTTTGTTAGCATTTAATCATTTTTTAAGATTAATACGGCCGGAAAGGTCCCCCGGTTGCCAGCCGAACGGCTTTTTTTGTCTTCGCGGAGCAGGCCGGCGGATCGAAGGACCAAAAATCGGGGGCAAAAAGCGGGGGCAAAACGCGCGGCGACAAAACGCGCATCAACGATGCCGTCGGCGAAACAGCATCCGCGAAACAAGCCCCGTAAAACGCGGGCGGAAAATAGCGGCGAAAACGCGATGGAGTAAAACGCGGGCGGAAAATGGCGGCGAACAAGCCGGCAAAAAAGCCGGGCATTAAAAATGCACAGTGTGCAAGAGAGCCGGGGCGTGAAGAATTTATTTTCGGTGTTAAATGTATAATACCGTAACTTACAACAACCTTTAACACATGCAAGAAAATCCATACCACCAGGATCGCGAGGAAATGAAGGAATTGTTGAAACAGTATCAGGATTTGAAGGCGGGCCGGCAACATTCCTTTCTCGAGGAGGAGGCGTTCGAAAGGATAATCGACTACTTTGATGACACGGAGGACCTTGCACAGGCGATCGAGGCTGTGGAGCTCGGCATCGGCCAATATCCCTACTCTTCGGCGCTGCTGGTCAAAAAAGCCGATCTCATGATCGCCACCCGGCGCTATTACGAAGCCCTCAATATTCTCGAACAGGTTGAACTGCTGGACAGTTCGGACATCAATCTTTACATACTGAAGACGGACGCCTACCTGGCGCTGGACCAGCCTCAGAAGGCCGCGTCGTTGCTCGAGAGCGCACTCCTGCATTTCGAGGGCGAGGAGAGGATCGAATTGTTGTTCGAGCTGGCGGATGTGTACGACGATTACGAGGAATTCGACAAGATCTTCGATTGCCTGAAGCTGATCCTCGAACAGGATCCCGCCAATGAGGAAGCGCTGTACAAGGTCTGTTTCTGGACGGACTTCACCGGTCGCAACGAGGAAAGCATCCGGCTGCATCAGCAGATCATCGACGAGAAACCGTACAACGAGCTGGCGTGGTTCAACCTCGCGGCGGCCTACCAGGGGCTGAAGTTGTACGAGAAGGCGGTGGACGCCTACAAATATGCGCTGGCCATCGACGAGAAGTTCGATTATGCCTATCGCAATATGGGCGATGCCTATATCCGGCTGCGCAAATACCGCGACGCGATCGAGTCGCTCGAAAAGGTGCTCGAGCTCTCCAGGCCCGAGGACGTGATCTACGAGGCCATCGGTCATTGCTACGATAAGCTGGACAACTATGCGCAGGCCCGGTTCTATTACCGCAAGGCGTCGCATCTGAACCCCGACGACAGCAAGCTGTATTACAAACTGGCCTGCACCTATATCAATGAAGAGCAGTGGGGACAGGCCATCAAACAGTTGGAAGCTGCCATGCGGATACATGCCATGCAGCCCGAGTACAACCTGGCAATGGGCGAATGCAAAATGCAGCTCGGAGACTTCAAGGAGGCCATCCAGTTCTTCTCCAACGTGGTGCGCATCCGTCCGCGCAATATCTCCAGCTGGGAGGCATTGATCCGTTGTCTGTACAACGGCCAGTATTTCGACGAAGCGCTTGGACAGGTCGGGGAGGCCCTCCGCACCACCGGCGGCAAGCCGATCTTCATCTTCTATCTTTCGGCCGTCTATTTCGCATTGGGCAAGACGCGCGAAGGCCTGCTGCAACTCGAGAACGCGATGTCGAAGGCACCGCGGTTGCTAAAGAAATTGCTGGAACTGAACCCCGTCATCCTGCAATATCAGCCGGTGGTCGATATCATTGCGCGTTACAAGAAGAATAAATCATTCTGATCCTGCGTCGCATCCCCTAATTCGGGTGATTCGCTGAAAGTATTGTCGCGATTTCCTACATTTGCGCACTAAGTAATTGCGGAGTCAGACGGCCCGCCCCCCGGGTCCGATGTGTAGCCGATTGTTAATGAACCTAAAAAACGAGGATGAATTTCAAACTGACGCAAATGCCCGAACGGCTGCCGAAGCCGCGGAAGCATGGTATTACGATGGTAATGGACAAGGGGTTGAGCATCGATGAGGCGAAGAATTTTTTGAGCGTGGCGCATCCGCACGTGGACATTGTCAAACTGGGTTTCGGCACTTCTTTCGTAACGCCGCAGCTGCGCGAAAAGATCGAAGTCTACCGTTCATACGACCTGCCCGTCTATTTCGGCGGCACCTTGTTCGAGGCGTTCCTGATCCGCAACCAGTTTGCAGATTATATAGCCGTTTGCAGGGATTACGGCATTACACACATGGAAGTCAGCGACGGCAGCATCACGATCCCTCACGCCGAAAAGTGCGGGTATATTGAAAAGCTGACCAAATACGGCACCGTCCTCAGCGAGGTGGGCAGCAAGGACGCCGCGCACATCATCCCCCCGTACAAATGGATCGAACTCATGTCGGCGGAACTCGGCGCCGGCGCCTCGTACGTCATCGCGGAGGCGAGAGAGGCCGGTAACGTGGGCATCTACCGCGGCAGCGGAGAGGTTCGCGAAGGGCTGGTGCAGGAGATCCTGACCCAGATACCCGCGGAGAAGATCCTGTGGGAAGCGCCGCAAAAGGCGCAACAGCTGTACTTTATCGAGCTCATCGGGTGCAACGTGAACCTGGGCAACATCGCCCCCACGGAAGTGATCGCGATGGAAGCCATGCGCATCGGTCTGCGCGGAGACACCTTCCATCTGTTCCTCGAAAAAGGGCCCGGGCAATGAGACGCTACGGGTTGATAGGCTACCCTTTGACTCATTCTTTCTCCCAGCGTTATTTCACGGAGAAATTCCGCCGTGAAGGCATTGCCGATTGTTCCTACGAGAATTTCCCGATCCCGGCGATAGCCGGGCTTAGCGAGGTGCTTTCGGACCCCGACCTGCGCGGTCTCAATGTCACGATCCCCTACAAACAGGAAGTGCTCGCTTTTCTCGACACCCGCAGCGAGGTCGTAGCGGCGATCGGGGCGTGCAACTGCATCCGGATCGACAACGGCGTAAGGTCGGGCCACAACACCGACGTCGTCGGTTTCGGGCAGTCGCTGATCGGGAAGCTGGAAACGCATCATCGCCGGGCGCTGGTGCTCGGGACGGGCGGCGCCTCCAAAGCGGTGGAATGGGTACTCGGCAAACTCGGCATCGACTACCGCCTGGTGACGCGGCGGCCCCGCGGGGGGAGCACCGACCTTTCTTACGCGCAGGTGAATGCCGCCCTGCTCGGCGAGTATACGCTGATCGTAAATACGACGCCGTTGGGCATGTATCCGCGCGTGGAGGAATGTCCCGCGCTACCTTATGAAGCGCTCACGCCGCGGCACTATCTGTTCGATCTCGTTTACAACCCGGCCAGGACACTGTTCCTTCAAAAAGGAGAGGAGAGAGGTGCCGCCGTGAAGAACGGGCACGACATGCTGGTGCTTCAGGCGGAGGAGAGCTGGCGGATCTGGCAGGAGCCCGCCGGCCGGTAACACCGCCGCTGACATTGGCCCCACCTCGGTTGCGGCGCCGCTGCGGCCCCGGTCTCAGGTGAGCAGACGGGTGCAGACTTCCTTCGGAACGGCGGTCAGCTTCTTGAGCGTATAATCGTAACAGGCCATACCGGTCCGCGCGAACGAGACCGGAACCCATTTTTCCCCTGATCTTTTTTCCAGCTTGTAATACAGATCGAACGTGACGCGCGAGAAATCGGACGCGGCGATCGAGGCCCTCAGTTCATCGCCGTAGAAAAGCTCGTTCTTGTATTCGATGGTCACGTCGGTCATGATGAGACCGACGCCCGCCAGGTCCAGTTCATCGTAGCCATAATTCCGCAGGAAGCGGACGCGCGCCTCGTGGATCAGCGAGAGCATCGAGTCGTTGCCGACATGCCCGCCATAATTGATATCGGTGATGCGAACGGGGACGTCCGTCGTGAACGGGAAGTGCGCGGGCAGGTCGATTTTTGTCCTTGGCATAGGCGGTCATTTTGATACCTGACGCAGGAAGGTCACCAGTTGATCGGCGGCTTTGCGGCGATGGCTGTAGCGGTTCTTTTCTTCCGGCGACATGCGGGCAAAACTGCGGTTGTCCTCGTCCGGTACGAAGATGGGGTCATAGCCGAAGCCCGATTCGCCGTCGGGGGAGTACAGGATCCGTCCTTCGCTCACGCCTTCAAAACGGTGCTCCTTCCCATCGAAGATAAGCGAAATGACGGTGCGGAAACGGGCGCGGCGGTCGGGGTTCTGACCCAGCCGGTCGAGCAGTTTGGTGATATTGTCGCGGAACGACCGCTGTTCCCCGGCGTACCGCGCGCTGTGGACGCCCGGCTCGCCTTTGAGCGCATATACTTCCAGGCCGGTGTCTTCGCTGAAACAGTTTTGCCCCGTCAGGCGGTGAACGGTCGTGGATTTTTCGGTCGCGTTGGCCTCCAGCGTGTCCCACGGTTCGGGGATATCGATGTCGATACCGGCCTCCCGGAGACTCACGATCTCCAGCGCCGGGCCGACGGCCGCGCGGATCTCCTTCACTTTGTTTTCATTGTTGGTCGCGAAAATGATACGGGTCATACGTTGAAAAGTGTTTTGAGGCAAAGCCAGAGTTTACTCTTGAGCAGCCGGCTCTCTTCCGACGGTTGGACCAGCAGTTCGAGCGGCGGTGCGGCAAGATAGGTACAGTTATCATACGGTTGCAATCGGAAAACAGGGAAATTGATCGGCAGCCGGATCGAGATCGGCTCCATTCCGAACAACAGGATCGTTGCCGGTTGCAACTGCTGTTTCAGCGCGGTGATCGTGACCGGCGCCGCAGCGGCGTTGACGATGGCCACATCCCCGATGTTCATGCGGCATGCTTCGAGGATCTTTGTCAGGAACGACAACTGGTCGTCGGGCAGGAAGGCGGACCCCGGCGATTGGACGAGTATCGTGAAATGGCGCCGGTTGCTGCCGAGGAATTTCAGCGCGGGCTGCTCTGCCGGCGCATCCCTGGGACGCTCTTCCGGCCCGGACTTCGACGCGCGGGACGATGGTTCCCGTTTTGACGCCGCGCCGGCATCGGCAGGCCCGGGGTTCGGCGCGGCAGGGCCGCGGGAGGCGACCACCAGCAGGCTGTCCCCGTACAATTCACCAATGATAAATCCGGGCAGTATGACGTCGTTCAGGCTCATCGTGAATATAAAGATGGGACATTTTTTAAAAGATCGTCAAAAAAAATGTGCCCCTGACAAGTGCTAACGGTTGTTAGTTTTTGATTTTGCCGGCAAAAAGATTGTTCGTTTCTTTGTGGCTACAAAACTATCCGAATATGATCGCTGCACTGGACATACAGGTCACCAAAACGGCAAAGAGCAAAATTGGCGAGATCGATTTCAACAATCTTCCTTTCGGCAAACATTTCACCGACCACATGCTGGAAGTCGATTATGCGGGAGGCGCGTGGCAGCAGGTCAGGATCAGGCCTTTCCAGGACCTGACGTTGTCGCCTTCGCTGTCGGCGATCCACTACGGGCAGTCTATATTCGAAGGGATCAAGGCCTACAAGGACAGGGAAGGACGTTCTTTCATTTTC
>DASZYU010000121.1:0-8201 GCA_035545215.1 Puia sp. | reverse complement strand
ATCACGATGATAGCGCCCAGGTCATCGATGATGGCGAGCGCCAGAAGGAGTATTTTTAGTCCGACGGGGAACCGTTTGCCGAGCAGGGAAGCGATCCCAACCGAAAAAGCGATATCGGTAGCAGTGGGAATTCCCCATCCGTGTCCGGTGTGGGAGTGAAAATTGAAGGCCAGATAGATCAATGCCGGGAAGAGCATTCCTCCGAATGCCGCGCCGAAAGGGAGTATGGCTTTTTTGAATGAACAAAGTTCTCCGTTGAGCAATTCTCTTTTGATCTCCATGCCTGCCAGCAGGAAGAAAAAACTCATGAGGAAATTGTTGACCCATTCGTTGGGCGTGACAGGAAGGTGGAGGGAAGCCATGCCTGTAATGGACGTTCTCCATCCCCCGGTGTACCAACTGCTGCTGGCCGAATTGGTAATGACCAGTGAAACCACCGTGCAACCGATGAGAAGAACGCCGGTCGAGCGGCTGTCATGGAGGAAGTCGCGAAGGGGACCCATGATCCTGTGGCGAAACGGTGCAGGCGGAGCGGTGAAATGTGCCATAGGAAAGTTATATTATTAAAAACTAGATGTGTCTTATTGGTAGTTTACTTCAACTAAATTACGGAAATAGATCTAAATTAATCGCATATTGGCCAAAAAAAGAGAAACTACGACACATATTTATATTTTATATTCGAATTGCTCTTTGGAATAAAATCAGCATGTCGTACTATTATTCAAGATTTTATAAAAAAATGGCAGTACGATCGTACTGCCATTATAAAAATAAATATATGAATTTTAGTCAACGTAGCCATGTAGGCCCATTTCGGGGATGTCGAGGCCTGCAATCTCTTCCTGTTCGGGTACTCTCAATCCAACCCGGGTGCCTTTTATGATCTTGAAGAACAGATACATCACGACGAAGACGAAGACGAAGCAGGTGAGGCCTCCGATGAGCTCGGCCAAGAATTGTTTGGGATCGCCATAGAAGAGGCCCTTGACGGTGCCCGGTACGCCGTTCCAGCCGTCGCCGTACTTGCCGTCTGCGAATAGACCGAGCGAGAGTACACCCCAGAGGCCGTTGGCGCCATGGACGGCAAATGCGCCTACCGGGTCGTCGATCTTCAATTTGCTGTCCAGGAAGTTGTAGACAACCACCACCAATACGCCCGAAACTGCGCCGATGACGATTGCCGAAGTGGCGGTGACGAAGGCGCAGGGTGCTGTAATGGCTACTAGTCCCGCAAGCATACCGTTGGCGAGCATACCGGGGTCCGGCTTGCCATATTTTGCCCATACATAGACCATGGCGAGAAAGGCGCCGCTGGCGCTGGCCAGCATGGTGTTGACGGCGATCACGGAGATGCGGAGATCGGTGCCGGCGAGGGTCGAGCCCGGGTTAAAGCCGAACCATCCGAAGGCCAGGATGAAGGTCCCGATAATTGCCATGGGGATATTGTGTCCCGGTATGACGTTGACGCGGCCGTCCTTTCCGTATTTACCGATGCGGGGTCCGATGACCATTGCGCCGGCGAGTGCCGCAACGCCGCCTACCTCATGCACGACGGAGGAGCCGGCAAAGTCCACGTGTCCGTGGCCTAGCCCGAAATTGACGCCCAATTGGGCCAACCAGCCGCCGCCCCAGACCCAGTTTCCGAAGAGGGGATAGACGAACATGGAGATAAAGAAGCCGTAGACCACGAAAGATTTCCATTTCCATCTTTCCGCCATGGAGCCGGTGGGGATGGTAGCGGTAGTATCCATGAATACGAGTTGGAACAGGAAGAGGGTGAAGATGCCGACGTCGTAGACGTTGCTATTGAGGAAATAGCCGGCCTTGCCCCACAGCCCAAAATCGTGTCCGAACAGGTGGACCGAGAATTCCGAGCTGGTTACGCCGGCCGCTCCGCCAAGGCTTGCCACGTTGAGACCGCCGCCGAACATAAAGGCGAAGCCGCAGATCCAGAACCCCAGGACGCCGATGGCATAGATCATGAAATTCATTGCCATTGTATGGGCGACGTTCTTTTTTTGTGTAAAGCCGGTTTCGACCATGGCGAAGCCTGCCTGCATAAACATGACGAGGAAACCGGTAATCAGGGTCCACATGATGTTGATCGCTATCTTATTGTGGCCGTCGGCGTTCCCAATGGTATTGACGGTCGAAATGACCTTATTCATGACCGTGTCTTTGGTGGCGGCCAATGTGTCGATGCCCAGGTCTTTGATCGTGCCGGTCTGTGCGCCGTTGGGGTCCTGCGCGAAGGACGGCTGGGGCATTACCACGGTGAGCAGGAGCCCGAGGGTTACGACGGCGAAAACGGAGGTGCGGTTCTTGATTTTGTTCAGGAGTTTTGATCCCATTGTTTCGTTGTTTTGGGTTAAGAATGCTTTTTTGTCGTGGAAATGTTAATGGTCGGCCGATCGGATCAGAAAGAGTATATTGCCGCGATCAGGAAACTCGCATCTGATTTCGTGGTGGATCCGTCATGTTTGCCGAAGATCTCGTTGCTGGCGTTATCGAGACGCAGTTCGGGCATGAAGGTGAAGCCATCTACTTTAAAGCTGGCTGTGAGTGTGGAGGCGAAGATGTCGCCGCCTGTCGGGATCTTTACGCCGTCTTTGTCGCTAAAGTATTCCTCACGCAGGGTAAGGCCGAACCAGGGTTTGGGATCGAGGAGCAGGTAAACCGCGGCACCATACCAGGTCTTGCTGGGGTCATAGCCGTCTTTGTCTTTTGCGCTGGAGACATTGACCGTGCCGTTGGCGCCGATGCCAAACATGCCGCTGATCTTGCTGTTGACTACGACATCGTACTGATGAACTTTGTTATCGGCGACATCCCTTCCGCCCACATAGTTCAGGTAAACCTTGAAATTATCGCTGGCGGCGTAGCTGTATTGTGCGATCAGGTTCTTGTTGTTTTGTAAGCCCTGGGGGACGATCCTGTAATCCGTGGGATTGGAAACGCCGATCATGAAGCCGTTCTTTCCCGAGGTGAGATCCGCCCGAAGGCCGGTATGTGAGAACGGGCCGTTGGTAAACATGTACGACATGCTGTAGTTGCGGTTGGCATACGCGTCAACTACCTCGTAGCCGATGTGCGTAGCCCACGTGCCGCCGGTGAACTTGATCCACGAGGCGGGCGAGTAGCTGATGTAGAGTTGCTTGATGGCCTGCAGGATGCCCCCGCCGCCGGTTCCGGCCGGAGGACCATAGTCGGCATAATCGAAGTCCTGGGCCCTTTTGCCAAAACCAAGGTCGGCTACCATGTCGACTTTGGACGTCTTGTGTTCGAGTTTGACCGTGGCCATTCCCAGTTGCACCTGGTCGTGGGACTGTGTAAAGCTGGTGTAGGAATTATACGGGGCGAAGGTCGGCCTGTTGAAGTCATAGCGATAGTAAATGTCGGCGGAGCCGGTGATCGAAAGGGCCGGGGATGCGGTTGCCGCAGGCTTGGCGGTGTCGGCGGGCGATTGGGCCAGGCCTGAACTACAGATGACCGCTGCGAAAACGAAAATGGAAATGTACCGTAGCATAGCTGTTGGTTTTGGTTAAAGAATAAAAGCTTCGGGGGCGGATCGCACGATTGGATTAAGATGGCCAGCCTCGTCATCGAATAATAAATTAAAAATTTATATTATTCCAGAGTATAAAAGCTAATTTACGAAAAATGAACATTAGATGCCGATAAATTGATATAATAAATTATTATTAATATGTCATTTTTAGCGCTGATATTTTTAGTAATAAATGAATAATCAGTTAGTTACTGGTCAAATTTGAATTATTTGCTATTCCAAAAAATTAATAAACATTAAAAAATTAAGGAAAAAACATATTTATTCTAATGGGAAAAAAAATGCCGCCGGCGTAGCCGGCGGCAGGAAAGAAGGGAAATGATATCGATTAGAAAGCGATAAGGCTTTGGTCTTTTCGTTCGAGCAGCGAGGCGCCGACCAGGTATTCGTCCACCTTGCGGGCGCATTCGCGTCCTTCGCTGATCGCCCACACCACCAGGGACTGGCCGCGGCGCATGTCTCCCGCGGTGAAGATCTTGGCGATGTTGGTTTGGTAGCTGCGGTCGGTGGCTTTGACATTGCCGCGCTCGTCGAGCTCGATGTCGAGTTCTTTGAGCAGGCCGTTGTGCTGCGGGTGGACGAAGCCCATCGCGAGCAGCGCCAGTTCGCAGGGGATGGCTTCTTCGCTGCCGGGAACTTCGGTGAACTGCGCGGCCCGTCCGTCTTCGGTCATTTTCCATTCGAGCCGGACCGTTTTCAGCGCCTTCAGGTTCCCTTCCGCGTCGCCGATGAATTCTTTGGTCGCGATGGCCCAGTGCCTGTTCGCGCCTTCCTCGTGCGAAGAGGAGGTTTTCAGCAGCATGGGATAGGTAGGCCAGGGCATGAAGACGGTGCGCGCATGCGGGGGTTTCGGCAGCAGTTCGAACTGCGTGACCGAGCGCGCTTTGTGACGATTCGAAGTGCCGACGCAGTCGCTGCCCGTGTCGCCGCCGCCGATGACGACGACGTGCTTGTCGGTGGCGAGGATGTCTTCGCCCTGGATGGCAAGATTGCTGACGCGTTTGTTCTGTTGTTTGAGGAAGTCCATCGCGAAATGAACGCCTTTCAGGTGGCGGCCGGGGATCGGCAGGTCGCGCGGGATGGTGGAACCGCCCGCCAGCACGATCGCATGGAATTCGCGCAGCAGGTCGTTGATGCTGACATTTGCGCCGACCTCCGCATTGCATTTAAAGGTGACGCCGGCTTCTTCCATGAGCCGGATACGACGGGCCACGACCCATTTTTCCAGCTTGAAATCCGGAATGCCGTAACGCAGCAGGCCGCCGGGTTCGTCATCGCGCTCGAAGACCGTGACGGTATGACCGGCCGCATTGAGCTGGTCGGCGGCGGCGAGACCTGCAGGGCCCGAACCCACGACGGCTACTTTTTTGCCGGTGCGGACCGCGGGATGGTTAGGCTTCACGAGACCTTTCTCGAAGGCGATCTCGATGATGTGCCGCTCGATCTCTTCGATGGTCACCGGCGGCTGGTTGATGCCGAGCACGCAGCTGCTTTCACAGGGAGCGGGGCAGATCCGCCCGGTGAATTCGGGGAAGTTGTTTGTCGATGAGAGGATCTCGTAGGCTTCCTGCCATTGCTGGCGGTAGACGGCGTCATTGAATTCGGGGATGACATTGCCGAGCGGACAGCCGTGATGGCAAAAGGGAATGCCGCAATTCATGCACCGCGCCGCCTGGTGGTTCAGGGTTTGCGCGTTGTATTGATTGACGAACTCCTTATAGTCGTTCCTCCGCTCGCCGATGGGGCGTTTCGAAGGCAGTTCGCGTGTAAATTCCAGAAATCCTGTGGGTTTGCCCATTGTTGTCTTTTTACTTTCAATTCCTGCGGTCCCTGAGCGGGCCGTCCACTGGACGGACCCGCGGCTACAGAGAACAACGGAGTGGCTGAGTCACACATGAGAGCCGACTCCGCGTTCTCACATCTTCGCGACAGAAGGTCTTTTCAACGTTGTCCCTTTTCTCAAAGGTTCGACGGCTGACCTTCGGTCGGGCCGCTTCCAGCGGCCATGGTACTACTTGTGAGTAGTTCTCTGTAGCCGGGCCGCTTTATCCAATAATACTTTTTTATAGTCAGTCGGGAAGACCTTGACGAAATGCTGCAACTGGTTGTCGAAATCGTCGAGGACGAATTTGGCGACCGTGCTGCCCGTATAGGCATAATGCCGTTGGATCATGTCCCTGAGCTCGGCAATATCTTCGCCTGCCACCGGGTCGAGCACGACCATTTCCCGGTTGCAATTGCGCGCGAACTGGTTGCGGACGTCATAGACATAAGCGATCCCCCCGCTCATACCCGCGGCGAAATTACGGCCGGTGTTGCCGAGGATGACGACCCTGCCCCCCGTCATGTATTCACAACCATGATCGCCGACCCCTTCGACGACGGCCCTGACACCCGAGTTGCGGACGGCGAAGCGCTCGCCGGCTTTGCCGCGGATGAAGGCTTCGCCCGACGTGGCCCCATAGAACGCCACGTTCCCGATGATGCTGTTCTCTTCCGGAACGAAACCCGCGTCCTGCGAGGGATAGGCGATCAGCCGGGCGCCGGACAGGCCTTTCCCGAAATAGTCGTTCGCATCCCCTTCCAGCTCGAGACAGACCCCGCGCGTATTGAAGGCGCCAAAGCTTTGACCGGCCGTACCCGTGAACTTGAAGTGAAGCGTATCCTCGGGCAGGCCTTCCGCTTTATACCGCTTCGAGATCTCGTTGGAGAGGATGGTGCCTACCGTGCGATCCGTATTCCGTATTGCGAAAGCTGCGAAAACCTTTTGCCGGTGTTCGAGCGCGGGTCCGGCGGCATCCAGCAGTTTCCAGTCTAGGACGCCGGCCAGCCCATGGTCCTGTTCTTCCTGTTTGTGAAGACCCGTATACAGCGACGACGGTTCCTTGTACACGATCGGGGAAAGATCGAGTTTGCTGTATTTCCAGTGCTGTATGTTCTCGCGGACCTGGAGGGAATCCACCTGGCCCACCATCTCGTCGATGGTGCGAAACCCGAGTTCGGCCATGACCTCGCGGAGTTCCTGCGTGATGAATTTGAAGAAATTGACGACGTGATCCGCGTTGCCGGTAAAACGTTTCCGCAGCTCGGGGTCCTGTGTGGCGACGCCGACCGGGCAGGTATTCAGATGGCATTTGCGCATCAGGATACAGCCTTCGACGACGAGCGCCGTGGTGGCAAGGCCCCATTCTTCGGCGCCCAGCAGCGTTGCGATCGCGACGTCGCGTCCCGTCTTGAGCTGGCCGTCGGTCTGAAGGACGACACGGCTTCTGAGCTTGTTGCGGACGAGCGTCTGGTGCGATTCGGCCAGACCGAGTTCCCAGGGGAGACCGGCATGACGGATCGAGCTCAGCGGCGACGCACCCGTTCCGCCGTCGTGCCCGGAGATGAGGATAACGTCCGATTTCGCTTTCGCGACACCGGCCGCGATCGTACCGACGCCTGCCTTGGACACCAGCTTGACGCTGATCCGCGCGGCACGGTTGGAATTCTTGAGATCGAAGATCAGCTGTGCAAGGTCCTCGATCGAATAGATATCATGGTGAGGAGGAGGGGAGATCAGGCCCACGCCGGGGGTGGAGTGTCTGACCCTGCCGATCCATTCGTCCACTTTATGACCGGGCAGCTGGCCGCCTTCGCCGGGTTTCGCGCCCTGCGCCATCTTGATCTGCAGCTCGTCCGCCATCGTGAGATAATAGCTGGTGACGCCAAAACGCGCCGAGGCCACCTGTTTGATCGCCGAGCGCATCGAATCGCCGTTCGGCAACGGCTCGTACCGCATATCGTCCTCGCCGCCTTCGCCGGTGTTGCTTTTCCCGCCCAGCCGGTTCATGGCGATGGCGAGCGTAGAGTGAGCTTCGTGCGAGATCGATCCGAAAGACATGGCGCCCGTGGCGAACCGTCGGTAGATCTTTTCGGCCGGTTCCACCTCGTCGATCGGGATGGAAGGACGGTTACGCCGGAACGTGAGGAGGCTGCGCAGCGTGGCCGCCTTTTCGCTCTGTTCGTTGACCAGCCGGGAATACTTCTTAAACGTATGATAGTCGTTCATCCGCGTCGAGTATTGCAGCAGGTGGACCGTATTCGGGTTGAACAGATGGAACTCGCCTTTCCGTTTCCACTGGTAGATCCCGCCGACCGGGAGACGTTCGACCGGGATGTCCTTGCGGCTGAAGGCAAAGAAATGTTTGGCGAGCACTTCGCTGGCGATCTCGTCGAGACCCATGCCTTCGATCCTGCTCGTAGCGCCGGTGAAATATTTGTCGACCACGGTGCGGTTGAGACCGATGATCTCGAAGATCTGCGCGCCCTGGTAGGATTGCAGCGTCGAGATGCCCATTTTCGAGAAGACCTTGAGGAGGCCGTCGCACACCGCCTTCGTGTAGTTCTTCTTCAAATGCTCGGCATCCAGCGCCGTTTCGATCCGGCCGCTGAGCTTCATATCGCGGATGCTCGACAGCGCCAGGTAAGGATTGATGGCGGTTGCGCCGAATCCGATCAGACAGGCGAAATGGTGCACTTCCCAAACATCGCCGGCTTCGACGATGATGCCGACCTGTCCGCGATAGCCTTTGCGGATCAGGTGATGATGGACGGCCGAGCAGGCGAGCAGCGAGGGCATGGGTGCATG
>DASZYU010000120.1:0-9126 GCA_035545215.1 Puia sp. | reverse complement strand
TCAATAGCCGGTCGCCACGTCCCTGCCCGTCACCGGCCTTAAGGTCTCAGCGTGTGCGTGATCCTGCCGCAGGTCGTCATGGCGCTTCCAAAATAGGGGTTCCGGATAGCGCTGTCGCCCGCAAGCCAGTACGCTTTTTTCATGGGACAATACTCCTCGTAGATGGGCTGCTGTGACAGCGGGGCCGCCATCGCCAGTTTGGTCATATTGGTCGAGAGGCTGGCGAAATGTTCGCGCTGATGCGCTATTTCGGAGGATTCCGAGATATGCCGCGCATCATAAGCCAATTTCGGTTGCAGGCTCATGAAAGCAGAACGGCCCTTCGGGGTTAATGCTGCGGTATTCACGCCGTTGATGGTCGAGAGCAATTGCGCCGCGGCCGCCGCCGCAGCCCTGGCGTCATCCTTCACCAGCGCGTCCTTGACCTTGAAATAACCAGTGAGCACAGGTGAGAGCGCTGACTCCTGCGCATATACGGTCATACTTGCCGCCAGCGCGGCTATGAGAAATAATTTTTGCATATACGATAAACTTTTGCCGATGCCGTGAATTGACGTCGGATCACGATCACCCTTTTTGAAGGATACCGTCGAGCACCTGTTTCAGCTGATCGGCGCGCGTTACGCCACTCTGCCGCCATTTCACCTGCCCGTCGCGGAAGACGATCAGCGTTGGAACGCTTTGGATACCATAGGCAGTGGCAACAGCGGGGTTGCGGTCAATGTCCAGCTTCAGGATGGTGATGCTTTCACCCATCTTGTCCTTCACTTCTCTCAGGATCGGCGGCATCATTTTACATGGACCGCACCACTCAGCAGAAAAATCGACCAATACAGGCTTCCTCCCCTGAATGATCTCGCCAAACGACCTTTTTTCACTTGTTTCCATATACACTCGGTTTACCGTAAAGTTATGGCTTTTTGGCGAGTGCCGCTCCGGGCCGCCACCCGCGCCGGCATCAGCCACGACCCCAGCTCCTACCCGTCCAGATTTCACGACCGCCGCCCGCAGAAGCATCAGCCCTGCGCGTCCTGGACCACCTCGTCCTTCCACCGCTGCCATAGCGTTGTATGACCACGGACCATGGCTGTCTCTGCGTCGATGGATTGGACCGGCGGAAGGCCGAGATACTGCAGAGCCGCCTGGTAAGACGACAGCAGCGAACCCGAAGAGACCAGAGTGATCGGCCGGTGACCAAGCGCTTTCAGCTCCTCACCGATCAGCAAACCGCTGAGATATTGGTAGTTGTTCTCTTTCGACAGCCGCTTGAAGAGCGTATTGGTCCGGACTGAAAAAGCGCCGCGAAGGATCGAAGCGTTGCGCGCCTCGTCGATTCCGGCATAGAAGGCGATCGTCAGCGCCGGAGAGACTGGTTTGGTTACCGACACCGAAAGCAGGCTCTTGTGCGCCAGCAGATGGAAGATCTCGCCGGTCATATAAGTCGTAAATCCCGTGGCCTTGCCTTCCCGGACAGTGATATGTTTCGAATGTGTGCCGGGAAAGATGAAGACGCGCTCCCCGTTATCATTGGCAGGGCGGCAGCCGATCAGCTGTGTCTCCTCCCCGCGAATAACGTCGTCGTGTGACCGAATGCCCGGGATCAGCAGTGCGACGTGGGGAAAGTCCATGGTGGCTGGGAACACCGCTGGTTGCAGATCAGCGCCCGAGACATCGAAAGGTAGCGGATGATAGGGTAGTTCCCGCAGGCCGAGCGAAGAAGAGACCATGCCGGAAAGCAGGATGGGTGCGCCGTGCAGGTCCAGCGCATGCTGCCGCTGGAGATCGTCGATTGCGCGATACAGTATGCTGCGGTAAAAACCGGCGCGTTGCTGCTCGGGCAGCTCGCTGCCCTGCCAGTCGGAGAAGGCGGCCGCAATTCCATAATCGGTTTGGACCGAACCGATCGCTTTGCCGGAGTCGACCGCCCGCAGCCGGAACGAAGAGGTTCCCCAGTCACAGCTGATCAGCATGAGGAAATGGATTTAACCGGGTCGGCAATCGATGCGCCGGAACATACGGCGGCTTGTTGCATCGGATCGCTCATGGTTCTGTGCGTACTCTGTCGAAATACTCCTTTTGCAACTGGAGCGTTTTTGTGTCGGCCTTGATCGCGCGCAGCGCTTCCACCAGCTGACCGATCGTGTGTTCGGTGACGAGCTCGCCTTCCGCGCGCGTGGCCTTCGCACCTTCTCCCGCATAGTGATTCGGAAAATCGGCATACCACCAGATGGCGGTATAGACGTTCGGGATGTTCAACCGGTGCTGGTTGGCGCCCGATTCGTTCCTGGCGCTGTCCATCTCCACCAGGTCGGGCCGCAAATAGAGGATCGACGAGGTCTCGCGCTCGCCCGCATGCTGATCGCCCGCCGGATCGGACCGGTGCACGGCCGCCAGCTGCCTCCGGTAAACGGAATCCGAGCTCGGTTCGAAGAAATAAACGGCATAGTTCCGCCGCTTTTCCAACCGCGTCTGGATGAAATAACGGATCAGTTCCGGGTTGCCGCCATGACCGTTAATGATAACGATCTTGTCAAAACCGTTGCGCGCGATCTCGTCGCAGGTAGCCTCAAGCAGGTCCCATACGACCCGCTCCGGAAGCGCGAAAGAGCCCGGCACATGACGCGCCTCATTGATCTGACCGTAAAAATAATCTGGGAACACGACGGCATATTCCTTTTTCGTCGCCCGCGCCGCCCATTCCCTGACCTGGATAAGATCGCTCCCGATAGGCACATGCGGTCCGTGCTTTTCAAGGATGCCGATCGGCAGGATACAAGTATGACTGGAGGAGGCAAGCGCCCGGGGCCAATCGCTGGCGGTCAACTCGTCCCACCGGCTATGCAACTGCTGCGCGTCGGCCGACAGGCCGTAAAAAAGCAGTGCGGATAGAAGGAACTTTCCCATAGTATGCAGAATTAGTCGTTAGCGGAGCCGATGGAGATTCTTCATGATCGGTCTGTCGTTTAGGTGATGGCAAGCGTTTGACGCGCATTGCCCAGCAGAGTAAGCAGTCTGTCCAGCTTGCGTGTATGCTCGGCGGATAGTTCCCTGCGATGCGCATCCGTATACAGCAGGCTCTTTACCAGCGGCACCGTATAAGGGATGACCCAGGCGCGCAACGCCTTGGCTACTGCGTCCATGGCGTTGATGCCCTGCATGGCCTGTCCGCCGTCCGCCCAGCAAATCAGGCCCACCACTTTGTCCGTAAGATAGGGTTTTTCGAGATGCGCGGTCAGTTCCAGCCAGTCGAGACAGTTTTTCATAGCCCCGGTCATGCCGCCATGATAGAGCGGGGTCAGCCATACCTGCAAGTCGGACCCGAGGAATTTGCCGACCATCTCTTCCACCGCGGCCACGGGATGAGGCTGGCGCAATTCGAAAAAAGGGATTTGTGCATCACAGACATTGATCTGGGCGACGGAATGACCTTTCCCGGTCAGCTGGCGGTGCAGGTAGGCGGAGATCCTGCGGCCGGTCGATTCCGGACGAGGGTCGCTGCAACCGTTGAAGAGCAACACGTTCATGTGATGAAGTTACGTAATTTGCAGAATGTTCACCGGGATCGATCAGTTTGTGTCCAAATACATCACCTTGAGCCAAACGGAGCGGGATTTCTTTCACTCCTTACTCCGGCATCGCATCATTCGGAAAAAACAATTCCTGCTCAAGGAAGGCGAGGTCTGCGATTTCGAGGCGTTCATCCTCAAGGGTTGTATCCGGTCTTACTATCTCGATAAGGAAGGCGTTGAGACCATCCTGCTTTTCGCAGTCGAAGAGTGGTGGGTCAGCGATATCATGAGCTTTTCCGAACGGAGACCCTCCAATCTTTTTATCGAAACGGTCGAAGACTCCGAGTTGCTAACCATCGATCACGCAGGCAAGACCCTGCTGTTCGAAGAAATTCCCGCTTTCGAACGCATGTTCCGGCTGCTGCTCCAGCGGGCGCTCGGCGTTCTCCAGCAACGTTTCTACGCATCGGTCTCTCAAACGGCGGAAGAACGCTATCGCCAATTCCTCGAAAAATACCCGCACGTGGCCCGGCGCGTGCCCCAACACCAGATCGCCCGCTACATCGGCGTCTCGCCCGAGTTTCTCAGCAAGATCCGGTCAGCGATGTACAGGAAGCAGTAAAGAGTCCGGCACCCCTGCGACGCCAAACCGATGTCCTGGGCGCTTCAATGAGGATGGGAATAGGCCTCCGCGATCCGCTGCCGGTATTTTTGATAGAGCGCAAGAGCCACCCGCCTGCCGTCCCCGGCAGGGGCGACCGCGAAACTGCCCTCTTCGTTGACCCATCGCCATTCCCAACTACGGATATCCTTTTCAAATGCGGCCAGGTCAGGGTCGACCCCTTTTTGGAGCGACTTGCGCAGAAAACCGAAGAATTGTTGCCATCGCGGCTTGTAGAACCCATTCAGCAGACCGCTCCACTGACGGTTGGAGTATTCGTGCAATGGGCTGTTCTCACCCCCCCACAGCGTGATCAGATCGCGCGCATCTCGTTCATAAAGGTGTTTCTCCGCTGGCGTGACGCCCCATTTTCGCGCGTCGGCGATCCATCTTCCCAACAGGAAATCCCGCCGGGTGCCCAGCAAACGGTCCAAATCTTCGATAAGCCCGACGAATTGACCGCTGTACAGCAAGAAGCCGGCGCTGTCCTTGGCGCGGTAGGCATCGACCCATTTGCGTTGAAGCGGCCGGGCATAATTGGCCAGCACCTGCCGGGTGATGTCGGTGAGATCGAATAGAAATCCATCCGTAAAAACCGGCTCGCGCACCGTCGTATTCGCACCGCCAAATTTGGGTAGCGCACGACCCCGCGTCCGCGCAGGCCCGCTCGCGCCGCGGTCCGGACCAGCCGCCTTGATGAAGAGATCCCAGGCAGGCAACAGGTCCTCGGGTGCATAGTTGAGCTTCGTCCTGGTCCAAACGGTTTCCGGATCGAATGTCGGACGGCCCGTGACGATCGACTCGGCGCCATCCCGGATCAGCTTGCCGTTATAGACCGTTTGCCACAGGATCTTCCATGCCTTCACGAGCAAACTGTCCGCCCGCCCATACCGGTTGCGCACATAGCCGGTCAGCCATTCCCCCAATTCGATGGGTTCGCGTCGCCAGGTGTTGTCCATCATCAGCTCGTAGATCACCGGGTTCTGCTCGATTGCCTCCATTGTCAGACCGATGCCCGCCATTTCCCGGGAAGCCGGATCGGACAACGCCGCCGCGGGCCCTTCCGCGACGCCATCCAACCTTCCGAACAGATTGACATTCCCTCCGAAATTGTTCAGCATACCCCAGATCCACGGCTTCCCATAAAACGCCGCGGTTCTTTTCCAGACCGGTTCGATCTCCGCGGCCAGATCGATCAGCAACAGGTGATGGTCGGGTACTGCGTCCAGCAACGCCTTGATCTGCGGCGCCTTCCAGAATTTCCGGTCGCTATAGAAAAGCCAGCCCTGCATGACCCAGACGGCGGAACTGTCCGCCTGCCGCATGCCTTCGAAGACCTGCCGGCTCAATTCGCCCAGATCGCCCGGGTTGCCGGATGGCGGCTCGTTCTCATTGAACGTGTCGGCGGAATAATAGTGGTTGGTTCCGAAAAGCCGCGTCTGAACTTCCAGGAACTTTTTGCCAATGACGACAAACAGAGGGTCATGCGCATCGAGGATATAGGTGTCGGCAAAACCGTTCTTCCAATTGGTGGCCTTCAGCCGGGCATGCGGAAAATGTCTGGCGAACGACGCCGGCACATGGCCGGTAAAAGCAGGCAGGACGGGCGTCATTCCCAAGGAACGCTCACGTTGCAGGATGCGACGTTGAAGATCGCGGTGGCTTTCCATCCAGTGCCGCGGCAGCGGCCCTCCCCACCCGTCCAGGTTGCCCATCCAGAACCAGGCGAACCAGGCGGGTCCGCAAAAAAAGGATTCCAGCTCCTCGTCCGAAAAACCCAGCTCTTTGTACACCTCGTGACACGTATATTCTTCACCGGTGATGGCCAGCGGCATATCGATGCCATGCAGCGCCATCCAGTCGATCTCCTTTTCCCAGCGCGGCCAATCCCACCAGCTGATGCTGTAGTTGAAGGTGCAATAGTTCAGGTAATATCTCCAAAGGTACGGCGAAGATTTTCGAACAGGCCGATCCACGCGCGGAAGCACCGCCGGCAAACGAAGGTTCGTGCCATTCCAGGTCACCTGGCAATGACAACGCGTCTGCAGGTAATCGTACAGCGCGGAGGCGACGGCTACTCCATTGTTTCCACGCAGTACGATTCGGTTTCCGCGGCTTTCGATCTCAAGGCTGTCCCTGGACCCCGCCACCGGGAGATCCTCAACGATGAAATCGGCTGCATGCCCGGGGACGACCCGGCGGATAAGGTCGTACGCGGCATGTTTATCCAGCTGGGCCCTCAAGCCGCCGGGCGCCAGTACGAGGCACAATCCGATGAAAAGGCCCGCCCGCTTCATGGCTGGGCTTTGGGCGGAAGATCGAACGCCGTCGCATCGTGCTCGAAATGACCTTTGTGACTGCCGTCGCAGAAGGGTTTGTTCTTGGAAAGCCCGCAACGGCAAATACTGATGATCTCCCTGCCGCCCAGACCGTATGGCGTTCCGTTGCCATCGACGATCTCGAAATCGCCTTCCAGTTTGAGCGAGCCATTGCTTTTGACGGTAATCTTGGTGGTGGCCATGTCGAAGTTTGTTTGGGGTGCCAAAAATAGCAAAAAACGATATTCATCGAAAACAGACGCGGTTTAGTCGAAATCTTTTCACTTCGGGTCGCCGGTGTGCTAGCTTTATACAGCTTTAAACCCCGCCATGGAATACGATAATGACAGGCCCCGAAAACGCGCCCCGAAGACCGAGGTTTTTTACTGGATACTGCTGCTGCTGGTCCAACCGGTGACCAATGCCGTTACCGTATTCATCACCACGCCCTCCGCATGGCTGGCGCTGCTCTTTGTCAGCGGGATGGTCTTTCCCGCTTATATCATCTATTCGCGAATCATGGGCCAGGCGCTGACCGTCCCAGGCCGCCGGCTCTTTCCGGTCCTTCTCACGGTGATATCCTTTCTGACCATACAGGTCTTTCTGCTCGCCATCTATTCTTTGCTGCTGAAGTTCCCGCTGAGCATCGGCCAGCGGTTCTATTTCAGTTTGCGGCCCCTGACCATGGTCCGCGAAAGCTGGTGGACGCTTTTCAACATGGCCTTTTCCGTTGCCATCTTCCATATCCGGAAGGCGGACGATGCAAAGGATGCGGTGGAAACCATGAAAAAGGACAATACGTTTTACAGATTGCGGTATTTGCGTGCCCAATTGAATCCCCATTTCCTGTTCAATACGCTGAACAGCATCTATTCCATGAGCATGCAGAAGTCTGACCGCACACCCGAAATGGTCGTGCGCCTGGCCGATATCATGCGCTACCTCATCTACGAATGCAACGAGGAAAAGATACCATTGGACAAGGAGATCGAGTTCATCCGGAACTATATCGAGATCGAAAAGACCCGGCATAAGGCGGATATCCGGTTCACGGTGGAAGGCATGACCACGGGCATCATGATCGAGCCGTTCCTCTTCATCTCTTTCATCGAGAACGGCTTTAAACACGCGATGGACCACTCCTTCAACGAGCCGTTCATCTATATCACCCTGCGGGTCGCCGGAGGACAGCTGATCCTCAACGTCCTCAACAGCACCAACACCGAGCTGGAAATGCAGGCCCGCCGAATCAACGGGATGGGGATCAGCCACAGCCGCAGCCTCCTCGAATTGTTATACCCCGCCTCTTACGACCTGGACATCATCCAGACCGAAAAGGACGAGACCAGAACCAGCGAACTGCGGCTGCGCAATGCGCGCGAACGGCTCGAAAACCTCTACCCGGATTCTCATACCTTAGATGTAATTTTGAGCAAGAGTACGTTCACCGTGTCGTTAATCTTAAAAACCATCTCTGCTTGTTAAAATGCATCATCGTGGAGGACGAGACACTGGCGCAGGATGTCATCCGAAGCCACCTGGCCCGGATCCCGGAGATGGAGCTCGTCGGCGTCTACCGGACCGCACCCGAGGCGAAAACGGCGCTGGATAGCCGGGAGGTGGATGTTCTCTTCCTCGATATCCGGCTTCCGGGCATGAGCGGCCTGCATTTCCTCCGCGGTCTTCCCGACCCGCCCCTTGTAGTGCTGACCACCGCCTATGCCGAGTACGCACTCGAAAGCTACGAGTTCAATGTCATCGACTACCTCCTGAAACCCATTTCGTTCGAACGCTTTTCGAAGGCGGTGAACCGGCTGCTCGACGGCAGGCTATACCCCGCGACCGCCGCAGGCGAAGCGGGCCCGCACGGCGATTACATCTTCATTAAAAGCAACAGCAAATTCTTCCGCGTCAGCTTCTCCGAGATCCTGTATATCCAGGGAATGAAAGATTACCTCAAACTCGTAACGCCGGATTTTTCCCTGGTGACTCATCAGACGATGAACGAAATGGAGGGCCTGCTGCCCGCCCGGCAATTCATCCGCGTGCACCGCAGCTGGCTGGTGGCGATCCGCCACATCCGCGCCATTTACGGGAATTCCGTCGAGGTCGGCAAACTGACGATCCCCATCGGCGCCAACTATAAGGAAATGGTGATGGAGCTGGTCGGAAGGAAATGAAAAAGACCGGAGGCAACGTTCAGAGTTTCGCGCGGCGACTCTTTTTTTCTTATTTTCAACTCCAAAATACTGCTTATGGACCGGAGAAAATTTCTCAGGAACGGCTCGCTGGCCGGATTTGGCCTTTCTTCCCTGACCATCCCCGCTTTCGGCGGACCGAATACTTCGGCAAAGCCCGCGCCGGCCGACCCTGCAACAGCGAGCGCGCCTCAGCAGACCGGCAACGATCCCGCATCGGCCGATTTCCCGCTGCTCGAAGCCACCATCGACCAACTCCAGCAAATGATGCAAAGTGGTCAGCAGAGCTCGGAATCCATTACCAAACTCTATCTCAAACGCATCGGCGCCATCGACAAAAAAGGTCCCGCACTCAATGCGGTCATCGAACTCAATCCGGATGCGCCGTCCATCGCCGCAGCCATGGACGCTGAAAGAAAAGCCGGCAAAATACGGGGTCC
>DASZYU010000119.1:0-6960 GCA_035545215.1 Puia sp. | reverse complement strand
TTATTTCAACAATACGCTTTTCGACGCCGTGGTTTGCCCCAAACCCATGGGACCGACCCTCAAGAATGAATATCCGCAGGTCGAGGAAATGGTGCGGATCGGCGGCTATCGGGATGTGCTGGTCAAAAAAGGCAACAATTGGATCCAGGACCATCACCTGGCCTTTGCGGACTCTACTTTTTTCCGCGTATTCACCGTCCCAATGATAGCCGGCGACCCGATGACCGCGCTCAATGAACCGCATTCCATCGTCATCGATGAAAGCGCAGCCAGGCGGTATTTCAACAGTACCGACGTCATTGGGAAGAGCCTGGAGCTGGAAAATCATACCCTTTGCAAGGTGACCGGCGTATTTAAGGATTTCCCGCGGCAATCGCATTTTCATCTCAGCTTTATCCAACCCGTCCGCGATGCGGGGCATGGCGATGACGGAGAGTGGTTGAGCAACAACTGGGTGAGCTATCTTCTCCTGAAGCCGGGCGTAACCAGGGAGGCCATGCAGGCCCATGTCGACGCGGTCACGGACAAATATGTGGGCGGGCAATTGTTGCAATACCTCCATGCATCCTTCAAAGACCTTGCGCATCAGGGCAACTATTTCAAATACCACCTGATGCCGCTTACGGATATCCATCTGCATTCGAACAAGTCCTATGAATTCGAAGCGAACGGGAATATCGCTTATGTGTATGTCTTTTCCGTCATCGCGGTACTCATTTTGCTGATTGCCTGCGTGAATTTCATGAACCTGAGCACTGCGCGTTCGGCGGGTCGTGCCAAGGAGGTCGGTATCCGCAAGGTAGCCGGGTCGACGAGGGGTCATCTCATCACCCAGTTCCTGACCGAATCCGTCCTGCTCAGCCTGTTCTCGCTGGTGTTGGCACTTGGCGTTGCGGCCGCGTTGGTGCCGCTGTTCAATCAGCTCGCCGGCAAAGAACTGGAGGCGTACATGCTGTTCTCCGCGCGTCTGCTGCCGGTGCTCCTGCTGCTGGTTGTCGTCGTGGGATGTCTCGCCGGCAGTTACCCCGCGTTTTACCTGTCTTCGTTCCAGCCGATCATGGTGCTCAAGGGAAGGATCGCCGCCGGCTTTCGAAGCAGCTGGCTTCGCAGCAGCCTGGTCGTGTTCCAGTTCATTATCTCTATCGGGCTGATCATCAGCACGATCGTTATTTACCGCCAGCTGAGTTATATCCGCAGCAGATCGATCGGTTTTGACCGCCAGCAGGTGGTCGTCATCCATAATGCGTACACGATGGGCGATCCCGTGCAGACGTTCCGCAAGGAGCTGGTCCGGCTTTCCGGCGTTTCCGACGCCACGCTTTCCGGCGACCTTCCCACTACCGAAGCGGGTTTCAGTCAGAATGGTTGGTTCCCCGATGCCTCGCTCGACGCCAAACGCGTGATCGTGCTGTCGACCATCTGGGTCGATGAACATTATATACCGACGCTGGGCATGCAGATGGCGCAGGGCAGGAATTTCGATCCCGCCGATTTTCCTACCGATTCTTCGGGTATCATCCTGAATGAGGCTGCCATCCGGCTTCTCCAGCTGAAACAGCCGCTGGGCAGCATGCTCTACCGTCCGGGCGATAGCCTGCGGGGCAGCCGTCCTTTTCATATCATCGGCGTGGTAAAGGATTTCAATTATAGCTCGATGCGCCAAACGGTCGGCCCGATGGTCATCAGCCTGGGTGATAACCGGGGAAGCATGGCCATTCGTTTGCGGTCCGGTGACCCATCGGGTCTCGTCCGCGAGGTGGAAGCCAAATGGCAAAGCATGGCACAGGGGGCGCCGTTCAGCTACACCTTTTTGGACAACGATTTCGATCATCTCTATCATGCCGATCAGCAGACGGGACGGCTGATCATTACCTTTGCCGTTTTTGCCATTCTCATTGCCTGTCTGGGGCTCTTCGGCCTGGTGACCTATGCCGCAGAGCAGCGTACCAAGGAGATCGGCATCCGCAAGGTCCTTGGCGCCAGGGTCGGTGGTATCGTGACGCTCCTGAGCAAGGATTTCACGCGACTGGTGATCATCGCCTCGCTGATCGCATTCCCACTGGCGTGGTGGGCCATGAACCGATGGCTGCAGGGCTTCGCCTACCGGACCGGCATCAGCTGGTGGATCTTTCTGGTCGCCGGTGGTCTGGCGGTCGTGATCGCGCTGGTGACCGTGAGCTTCCAGACCATTCGCGCTGCCGTTGCCAACCCTGTCCGAAGTCTCCGGTCCGAATGATCTTTGCGGGGTCGGCGGGATGCCGGCTGGAAGGGCCCCCGGACGCCAATTGCAGCAGGAGATGAACGCCGCTGACAGGCCGCCCGAATGCGCGCCAGGGCCCTGGCATCTTCATTGCATAGCAGCATGGGATGAAAGCCGTATGCACCCTTGTCACAGCCCTATTCCTCCTGGCGGTACCGGCCGCGCACGGCCAGAACCATCGTCCGAAGAAGGAAGTGCATAAATCGCATATCGAGTATTCGCTCGATACGGTGATGCAAAAGATCGACGATCTGTACGAGACCCTCAACAACATCAACACCTTCCAGCAGAAACATTTCGACACGGCTAATATCCGTCGCCAGCTGTCCCGCATTACCATCACGCTTGAGCGCATCCGCGAGGATCTGGCGCTCAATTCGGTGACCGAATACAAAAAGGTCCTCCTCGATGAATATGTATTGAAAGACATCCGCAATCAGCTGCAGCTGTGGCGGAACGAGTTGTTCGCCTACAATAACAACCTGGTAAAGATGAATGCCGAGATAGCCGCCTTCACCAAAGATTCCGTGCTGCGGCAGCTGATCACGGACAGCATTTACCGGGAGATGTACCTGGACGAACTGGCGCAATTGCGGCAAAAATGGAGATCCGCCCGTAAATCGACGGACACGAGCCTGGTACGCGTGAACGCGCTTCAATCCGCCATCTCGAAGCCCTGGTTCGAGACGCTGGACCTGATCTCGCAGGTGACGATCATCAAAGGGCAGATCGCGGGGGTGCTTTTCAAAAAGGAGTATCCCTATATCTGGGAGCCGGACACCGCTGCGCAGGGTGAAAGCGCGGTCGTCGCCACGCAATCGGTTCGTTCCGAGAGCCGGTTGGCCGGCTATTTCTGGCGACGAAACTGGGGATATTACATCTATGCCCTGATCATCGGCGGGCTGTTCTTTTATTGGGTCTGGAACAATTTCCGTCGCATCGGCGCGCAGGAAAAGGGGCCGGAGGCGTTGCACGACCTGCATCTCTTCTATCTACGGCGGATGCCGGTGTTGTCGACGCTCGTCATCATCCTGACGATCCTTCCCTTTTTCAATTTCAATGCACCCACGTCTTTCACCCAACTGGGACAGTTGCTCCTCGTGATCGTGGTGAGCATCCTTTTTTGGCTCCAATGGCCGCGACGGTCTTTCCGTTACTGGATCTACATTACGGTGTTCTATATCCTGTTCGTCGGTACCGGAGCCGCGTTGGTCCCCGCATTGGGCGCGCGGATATGGCTCCTGGCGCTTGCCGCCGGCTCGATCTTCCTGGTCAGGAATGCGCTTCGTCATATCCGGGGAATATTCCCTTATCCCCGGCTGATCACGATCGCCTGGTGGATCTTTCTCGTCTTGAATCTGCTGACCATCCTCTGCAACATACTCGGCCGTCTCAGCCTCTCAAAAATCTTTATTACCACCGCCATTTTCAGCCTCGTGCAGATCATCCTTCTTTCCGTCTTCGTGGATTGCATCGTCGAGGCCTTGCAACTGCAGACCGTAGAGAGCCGGTTGCGTCAGCAACAGGAGAACCATCGGGCCAATAAGGCAGCATTGTTCGGCAAAATGCAAACCAGCGTTTACAGACTGCTGGCGGCGGTCGCCGTATTGACCTGGGCCATGGCTTTTGCCATCAACCTGAACATTTACGATGCCGCGTATGCCTTTGCGGCGCGTGTCTGGGACCATACCGTGAAGCTGGGCTCCATTTCGTTCCGCATCGGGAATGTCCTGCTGTTCATTTTCGTGCTGTTCGTGTCTAACCAGCTGCAAAAATATATCGGTTTCCTTTATGGCACGGACGGGCAGGCGCAGCCCGGTCACAAGGGTTCCCGGCTCGTCATGATCCGGCTTGTCCTGATCATTTCCGGGTTCCTGCTCGCGATCGTCGCATCCGGGCTTCCGATCGACCGGATCACCATCGTGCTCGGCGCGCTCGGCGTGGGCATCGGACTGGGGTTGCAAAACATCGTCAACAACCTCGTCTCGGGGATCATCCTGATCTTCGAGCGGCCGTTCCAGATCGGCGACTATATCGAGTTAAACGGAAAGAAAGGCGTCGTTCGGGACATCGGCATCCGGTCGAGCAGGATGATGACGGAGAACGGTACGGAGATCATCATGCCCAACGGCGACCTGCTGAGCGGCGAGGTCATCAACTGGACGGTCCGCAACAACGAAATCCGGATCGAGATACCGATGACGGTGGAAGGGGGACATTCTTTCGAGGAGATCTCGGGTATCATTACGGACGCATTGAAGAGCCATCCCGATCTGAGCAAAGACGACCAGCCCAGGGTGCTGCTGAATACGGCCAGCGAGAAGGCCACCAGTTTTACGGTATTGGTGTATGTCGGCAATATCGCCCAGATACAAACGATCAAGAGCGAGATATTGCGATTGCTGATCCAGGCATTGGCGGCTCACCAGATCAAAACGGTGTGAGGCGCCGCAGCGTCATTCGGGCCAACCCGCGAGTTAACCGATGACGGTAAGTTCACCCGTGTTCCTCCCTCAGGAATTTGCCTTCGGGAGTGAACAGCAGGTCTTTACCCCTGATCCCGATCTCGAAGGTATGTTTCCCTTTGGCGTCGAGACGTCTGCCGGCTTCGCGAATGGGGGTGTGATAGTGTGTTTTCACGTATTCGGCGACCGATGGAGGCAGGTCTTTCACCGCCATGGCGTCCACTTCTTCGACGAAAGTACCGTCGGGGCTAAATTGTACGGAATGATCTTCGCCCGACCGGCCGCCCCAGTTGGCCTCGAAATTGCCGTTTTCCTTTTCCCAGCCGACCCTGGCTGCCTGCGGGTATTTTTGGGTGAGCGCGTCGCGTACCGCCCGGGGAACGTCCTTTGTCTTCAGATCCTGCGCGTAGCCGATACGGAATAACATGGGAATCAAAATCAATGCTTTCATGGTCGTTGGTTTTTGTAAAGCTGCGAACCAATTTTGGAGAAATACGGAAGACCGGAGGAGTGGGCCAATTCTATCAAAGGATCAATCGGTTAGACTGTCCGGTGTGGCACGGGATTCGCCTGTTATACCTTAATGAGCAAGCTCTTCTATCAACGGGGATCATTGATCGCAGGCGTTACGCTGCTCGTGCTGGTCGTCGCCTGGTGCGGTTACCGGGCGCGCGGCCTTTCTGTGGAACGGAAAGCGATCAAGCAGGACTACAGCATCGTCAACAACGTGAGTTTCGGCCTCCTTTCGGTGAACAAATGGCGCGATCTTCTGGTGGACGCCGTGCGACAACGGATAGAGAAATTCAGCCTGACGGCCGCGGAACGGGATTCGCTTCACACGGAGATCGAAAATATCCTGAATGGACTGATCAATAAGGCGGACAGCATGATCAATGCGCCGCAGAAAACGGTCAAGGGAAAACTGCGGAAGTTCGCCTTCCGCACTTTTGTCAATACCAGGAGCCTTCACCGGCAGGTGCCCGCCTTTGCGAGCCAGATCATGGATGAAGCATTACGGCGGCGCAACATGCACAGACTGGCTTATGTGGCAAAAAGCAAGCTGGAACAGATGGGTGAGGACACCTATGACAGTTCGCGCGCGGCGGACGAGATCAGGCTGGATTCCATCTACCGGAAATACGGCGTCCCGGACATGGAGAATTTCAACCGAAAAACGCTTCCGGCGCTGCAGCGCCTCGAGCCGCAGCAATATGCCTATGCGTTTGCGATGATCGGTGGCGTCCTGCTGCTGCTCGTATTGTGGTACTTCCTCCGGAATGCCCGACAGCTGTACGTATCGCTGTATATCCTCTCGATCGGAATGGCGCTGGTATTGTTGCTGGTGGGCCTCACGACGACGATGATCGAGATCGATTTGCGCATTAAATCGCTGAATTTCGAGTTGTTAGGGGAAACCATCTCTTTTCAGAACCAGGTCATCTATTTTCAAAGTAAAAGCATCGTCGACGTGGTCGCGCTCCTGCTCCGCACCGGTAAATTCGATTCCATCCTCGTGGGCGCGCTGATCCTGTGTTTCAGTATTTTCTTTCCCATCACCAAATTACTTTCGACCGGCGTCTATCTGCTCGGGAAGCGAACCTGGTCAAAAAGCAAGTTCGTCTATTTTTTTGCTTTCAAATCCGGGAAATGGAGCATGGCCGATGTCATGGTAGTAGCCATATTGATGGCCTATATCGGCTTTAATGGGATCATCGAGAATTCGCTGTCTTCTCTCGACTACAGGTCCAGCAGTTTTTCGAGCATCACGAGCAGCAATACCTCGTTGCAGCCCGGGTATATCATTTTCGTGGCATTCGTGCTTTTCGGGCTGGTATTGTCGCAGATCCTGCAATGGATCACGCGTGAGCCACGGCGGAAGAACCGCGGTATCCCTGCGAAACAGTTAGCGCCTTAAATTAGCACATTTCCGGCAGCTTCGTATATTTACCACCCGGTCCGATCGACCGGAAGTCATGATCCGCCGTATCACTTTCGACGAAATGCAGCAATGGCCGGAGCCGGTCCCCGTAGCCGATGTGCGGGCGCCTGCGGAATTCAAACAGGGCCATCTTCCGGGCGCCTTTTCTCTCCCTTTGTTCACCGATGAAGAACGCGCGCGGGTAGGCACGACCTATAAGCAACAGGGCAGGGAGGCGGCCGTTCTCCTGGGTTTTGAGATCACCGGGCCAAAATGGACCGGTTTCCTCCACGAAGCGACCCGGATAGCACCGGGCA
>DASZYU010000118.1:0-26579 GCA_035545215.1 Puia sp. | reverse complement strand
CCAGATCGAAAAACGATCCAGCGCTTTGAATTGCCCGGGCCGCAGGGTGTCCTGTTTGCGGATGATGACCGATCCCGCCAGCCCGGACCCCTTCTGCATCTTGATCGCAAAAGCCAATCCCTCGGTGCGCACATCTTCCTGGTCCAGCTGCCGCACGAGATACCGCTTCAACCGCAACCCGTCGGGGCAGAGGTCCTCGGTCTGCCAGTTCAGCTCGTTGGAAGCATGACGGACATTCATCCGGTATTTGCCCAGCACGTATTCCCATCGGGTCACGTCCTGTACCGCGATATCTTTGATGAGCAATGATTTCCACGGCGTGGTGTACAATTGCCCGATCTTCGTCTGCAACGCCAGCAGGCAGACGTCCTTCAAGAACGACGTCGGGAACAGTTCTTCCCTTCGGTAAACACCAAGCCAATACCGGTTGCCCGACCGGTTGAACCCTTCGTAATAAGGCAGTTGAAACCGCGGCAACCGCAATTCCGGCAAACGGGGACCCTCGCGGAACCGGCCCGGTTTACTAACGGCATCGAACAGGTGCTGGTCCCAGCCGGCGCCCCGCGCCGCCTCTTCGGCCTGCGGCGATTCCAGCCCGCTCCCGTCCGCGCCGAACCATCTTTCCTCCATCACCCGGCTGATCCCGGGGATATCCGGGGAATAGATACCCGCCGGCCAGGTGTATAGCTCATTCGTGCCCGGCAAACGGACCACCAGGTGCCAGTGGTTGTTGAGGCCGCTGCTGATGAAATTGAGATGCCCCGTCAGGAAGGGCACGAAGGATTGACCGATATCCACGAGATTGATCTTTAGCCGCGGCCGATAGTCAAAGCCGTTCAGGATATCCTTGTAAAGCCCCTCGCTCACCCACTGCGATTCCGATCCTGTAAAGATGCCTTCGGTCACATACGAACTGATGATGTTGGGATACCGCTCGGCTTCCGTCTCGTAGAAGATACCCGCTTCGTCCAGTCTGCGAAGAAAGGCTTCGCCATACTGGTCGGCCACCTTACAGAACAGTTGTTGCCTTCCCCCGAACTGCATGTCTTCCACTTTCGCCCGGGTTGCCGCCTCGACGATCGCATACAGATCCCCGGCGCCGACGATCCCGCCGGTGAGGTTCATTTTGACGGTATAGTTTTTACGAAACATGTTCCTCGAGGATCCGTTTTACCTCCGGTCGACAACTCCCGCAACCCGTACCCGCCCCCGTGGCCCCGCACAATGCCGCCATATCGCTGCAACCTTCGGCGATCTTTTGCTGCAGATTGCCCACGCCCACGTTGTTACAGCTGCACACCAGCCTGCCCTGAGCGGGCTGGACCCGGTTCCCGCTGCGCAACAACTGCAATCTTCGCTCACTAAGCTCGATCCCTCCCGCGATCAATTCCCTGAACTCCCGGAATTCATCCTTGTCGCCGATGAGGACCGCACCCACAAGCCGGTCCTGATGAACGATGCATTTCTTGTAGTAGCGACGCGCTTTGTCGATGAATACGATCTCCTCGTAGTCTCGCGCGTCCGGACATTCGGACAATCCGATGCTGCACAGATCGAATCCATGGATCTTGATGATGTTCATCGGTACCGTTCCCCCATAGGGCCGCGCGATATCCCCGCTGAGATAGCGCGCCAATGCCTCCGCCTGCTGCTCCGCGGCAGCAGTAAACCCGTACAGCGCACCTTCGAATTCCGCGATCTCTCCGATCGCATGGATATTCGGGTCATTCGTTCGCAGATAGCCGTCCACGACTACGCCCCTCCGGTGCTCCAGGCCGGCCGCCCGCGCGATCTCGATATTCGGCACGGTGCCGATCGCGAACACGAGGGCCTCGCATTCCAGTACGCGGCCGCTTCGCAAACGAACCGCCGTCAGCCGGGTCTGTCCATAGAACAATTGAACTTCGTCCGAATAGTAGATGCTGCAACCCTGATCGGCCATCTCCTCCTGTAACAACTGACTGCCCAGCGCATCCAGCTGCCGGTCGAGAAAACGCGAACTGCGATGCACGATCGAGACAGCGACGTCCATCTCGCGCAGCGAAGCGGCGAGCTCCAACCCGAGCAATCCTCCGCCTACCACGACCACCCGGTTGCCGGCCGCCAGCCGCTCCCGGAAACGATCCGCATCCCGGCGGCTTCGTATCGTGAAGATGCCTTCGAGCTCCGGTACATGACGCGGAAGCGCAGCCCGACTGCCGGTGGCCAGGATCAGCGTGTCATAGCGCGTTACCGCCCCGGTCGAATCCACCACCTGTTTCTTTTCCCGGTCAATGCGCTCGATACTCACTCCCCTGTGCAGGCGGATGCCATACCCGGTCTCCTCCTCATCGGTCATCTTCACGAGATGATCCCAATGTCTCACGCCGCTGATATAGTCGGGCAACTGGACCCGGTTGTAGAAGGGCAGGTCCTCTTTGTTGAATACGATGATCTCGTCTTCGCTGTTCAGCGCGCGATGACTGCGGATAAAGCCGTGCGCGCCGGCCCCCGCGCCCACGATGACAATGGTCTCCTTATTCTTCCGGTATTTTTCCACCTGTACGGCGCAAAACTTGAGATCCGGTTCTTTGCTGACGGGGTCCAGGAGGTTAAGCGTGAGATTGTTCGCCCGGTTCAGATCGCTGCCCTGTATCCTGCCCCAGTGCATCGGCAGGAACACGCTTCCATTTTTAACGTTGTCGGTCAACCGGACCGGAACCCTCACCTCGCCGCGCCGCGACCGCACCACTACAACATCGCCTTCCGCTATGCCTCGCCTGCGGGCGTCCTCCGGATGCATGTCCAACAGCGATTGCGGCGCATGCTGTCTCAGTCTGGACACCTTACCCGTTTTCGTCATGGTATGCCATTGGTCGCGGACACGGCCCGTCGTCAATATCAATGGATAATCTTCGTCGGCGCGTTCGCTCCGCAGCGCGCCGGCGGGCGCATGAAATATCGCTTTGCCCGTCGGTGTCGCAAACCGCCCGTCGCTGTAAAAGCGGACCGGCCGGCCCTGCCCCGCAGGCTGCGGTCCCGATCCTCTTGCGTCCGATCCCTGTGCGCTCAATACCTGTGCTTCCGATCCTCTTGCGTCCGATCCCTGTGCGCTCAATACCTGCGCGTCCGATCCCTGTGCGCCCGCGCCGTGCGCAAATGCGTCGGGCCTACCGGCCGGATAGGGCCATTGGACCGAACGCTGCCGGCGGAGGACGTCATAATCGAGACCGGTGATATCGATGGCAGTGCCCGCGGTCAGCAGCGCGTGTTCGCGGAAAATATCGGCCGGCCCCGCGTAGTCGAAACCCAGGAAACCCATTTTCTGCGCCAGCCGGCAAAGGATCACGGCGTCCGGCAGGGCCTCCCCCGGCGGTTCGACGATCTTGTCGAGCAAACTGATCCTCCGCTCCGAATTCGTCATGGTTCCCTGCTTTTCCGCCCACGCCGCGGCAGGCAGGATCAGATCGGCATACCGCAGCGTCTCGGGCCGGTTGCTCACTTCCTGGACGACGACAAAACGGGCCTTTTTTAACGCCGCCTCCGCCAACCGGGCGTCCGGAAGACTGACCAGCGGATTGGTACCCATGATCCAGATCGCCTTCATCCGGCCATCGGCCAGCGCCTCGAATTGTTCGGTGGCCGTCAGCCCGGGCGTCGGAAAGATCGGACCGCCGCCCCAATATTCCGAGACCATCCTGCGGTGTTCCGGATTCGAAAGCTCGAGGTGGGCCGGTAACAGGTTGGCGAGTCCGCCTGTCTCGCGCCCGCCCATCGCGTTGGGTTGACCCGTCAGCGAAAAAGGGCCGGCGCCGGGCCGTCCTATCTGCCCGGTCGCCAGGTGCAGATCGATCAGCGACAGCACCTTGTCGACGCCGTTCGCGCTTTGGTTCAGCCCCATGGTCCAAAGACTCGTAAAGGCCCCCGCCGCGCCGATCCATTCGGCTGCCTGGCGGATCGCGGACAGCGGAAGACCGCAGATCGCAGCAGCCTCGTCCGTTGACTTTTCGAATACCCGTCGACGGTAGGATTCGAAACCTTCGGTATGCTCGCGGACGAAAGCGGCATCTATCCTGCCCTGCTCGATCAGCAGACGGCCGATGGCGTAATGCAGGGTTATATCCGTGCCTGGATTCAACGGCAGATGCAGATCGGCGATCGCGCAACTGTCGGTGCGACGCGGGTCGGCTACGATGATCTTTACTCCCGGATTGGCCGCCTTATGCGCTTCGATCCGCCGCCACAGGATTGGATGACACCACGCCGGGTTGGCGCCGGCCACAAGCAAACAATCCGCCAGTTCCAGGTCGGCATAGTCCATCGGTACGATATCCTCTCCCAGCGCCATTTTATAGGCTGAGACCGCCGTGCTCATACAAAGCCGCGAATTGCTGTCGATGTTGTTGCTTCCGATGAACCCCTTCATCAGCCGGTTGGCCACATAGTACTCTTCAGTGAGACACTGACCGGAAATGTAAAAGCCTACACTGTCTGGCCCATATCTCCCGATCAGCGACCGGAAGACGGCGGCTGCGCGGTCAAGCGCGCTGTCCCAGCCGACACGTTTCAGCGGCGACTGCCGGTTGTATCGCATCTGAGGATACAAAAGCCGGTCCCTGCGATCGTTGACGGTATAGTGAAGGTTCAATCCCTTACTGCAAAGCATCCCCTTGTTCACCGGGTAGTCCGCATTGCCTTCGACCGTGATCCGGCCTTTTTTGTCTTTGTGGACGTTGACGCCGCAGCCGACCCCGCAATAACAGCAGGTGGAATGATAACGCTCGGTATGACGATGGGCGGCGGTCATGATACGGTTAAGCAGTGACGGGTGCTGCCGACACCGCCTCGCTTTTTGTCCAGCGAACGATGGCAACGACGCCCGCGGCGAGCAGGATGGTAACGCCGATATACGTGAAGGCCTGCGCATAGGTGATGCTTTCGCTGCGGAACAGGAACCCGAAACACATACCCCCGAGGTTGCCTCCCGCGCCGACGACGCCGCTGATCAAACCGACATTCTTTTCATCCACAAACGGCACGATACCGTAGGTAGCGCCATTGGCCATCTTCAGGAACAACGCAAACGACAACATGCACGCGATGGCGATCCCGATCGTGGGAGCATGCGCAAAAGCGATGAGCCAGGTCCCTTCCAGCAGCAACGCGCCCGTCAGGAGCAAACCCTTGCCGCGCATCCCCCAGCGCCCGCCTGTCTTGTCCGAGAGGAATCCGCCCAACGCACGGGCGAAAAGGTTCATCCCTCCGAAAAGCCCGGCCCAGAAACCCGCGCTGTGTTGCGAAAGATGGAAGGTGTCGACAAAATGCAGCGAGGCAACATTGTCGAACGTGATCTCCATGCCGAAACACATCGCATAAGCCAGCGCGAGCGCGACGACGCGCCAGTCCGCCAGGACGGACCAGTCGGTCTTTTGGCCGGTCACCCGGCGGCCGGTCTCAGAAAAATTTCCCGAGGGAGTGTCTTTCGTATAACGGTGATAGAGGAACGCGACGAGCCACATCATCACCGCGGGCACGACCATCGCATACCGCCAGGCGGCATGCGGCGCATAGCCGAATCCGACGATAGCCGAAAAGATCAGCGGCATGACCATATTGGTGACACCACCGCCCAGGTTGCCCCAACCGCCGGTGACCGCATTGGCCGTTCCCCTGACCCGTGCGGCAAACATCATGCTGGTATGGAACTGCGTGACGACAAACGAAGCGCCGATCACCCCGATCGCCAGCCGGAACAGCAGGAACGTGGTATAGTTCGCGGCCAGACCGACGAGCGCGACGGGGATCGATCCCAGCAACAGCAAGCGCACCGCGGTTTTGCGCGGCCCGATCCGGTCACACAGTCTCCCGATCAGCAAACGGGCGATGATGGTGGAAGACACCGACGCAATGATCGTGTTCCCGATCTGCGCCTTGGTCAGTCCCAGGTCCGCCCGGATGGCAGGCATCAGGGGCGCCAGTCCGAACCAGCCGAAGAAACAGACGAAGAACATGAGCCAGGTGATGTGAAAGGTCCGCATTTGGACCGTTGCCAGCGAAAAAAGCCGGATCCTGTACAAAGGTTGATTCGTAGTAGGCATATCGATCAGAATTTAATGTTCAATTGTAAATAAGCCCAGCCGGCATTCCGCCTCGCCGCGCCTGGACTGCTGTTCTTGGCATATTCCATACTCGTTGACGCCCAAAGCCCGCAGACGCCTGCTTCGAGCGTCGTCATCTTGTAGATCGTATAGTCGGCTACGCCGTCGACCTCGCTGCCGAGATATTTCGGCACCGCATCGCCCTTGACATCTTTCTGCGCAGCGGCGAGTCCGAAATAGTGATACCAGACCTCCACGACCAGGCGACTGTTCCGCGACGTATATTTCTCTTTGAAAAAGGGATTGTTCAGCCCCCCGGTAGCCGAACCCGTGCCGGCGTAGAAATAGTCCATGTATCCCCAGAACTTGTGTGGTGTCCCGTACAAGGGATCAAACCGGTGGTCGGCTCTGGAGCCGGAAAAGGAATTGCTCCCCGACAGGTAGTCCCATCCGGCCGTTTCCGCGAAGAACCGCGGCCCGTAGGTCACCGACAGCGTCGTCGTATACGCCGCCAGCGTCAGCCCGTCGCGGTCATGGCCCGCCTGGTAAAATGCCCCGGCCTGTAACCGCCAGTCCTTGTGTTGATCCAAAGGAGTCGTGAGGAAAAACCCGCCGGTCACCCGCGCGTTGACGCCTGGCTGGTTGAAACGTCTTCCATACAGATAGCCCGTGTCCGAACCCGCGATATTCCTGACCGAATCGGGCCTGTAGCGCCCGAATTCGTCGAAGAAAAGCAAACCCGACAATCGTGCCCGCCGCCATTGACGCGCGACATAGACATACTGCATCGATTTATAATCCTGGGTCGCCGCGTTGGTGGAGGGCGCAGCCGCCAGCGATGGGGAACCGTTCCGCGCGCTGAAGCCCACCGCACTGGTCAGCGGGATAAAACCCGGAGGCACGGCAGCCAGGTTTCCCTTGCTGTCCTTTACATAGCCAGGCACATTTGCCGGCGTATAGTAGGTACCGTTATAGTTGAACGCGTCGGTATTCTGGTTGAAGGCGAAACCGGCATCGGCCTGCCATCCATTGTTGAGCAGCCGGAATACGATCGCATCGTGACGACGCGCCTGCTGCAGCCAGTCCAGGTTGCCGATCAGCCGCTGGTCATCATAGCTGAGTTCCTGTCGCCCCAGGCGGATCCCGAAATAGTCGACGACCGAATGTCCCAGCGTGCTGTCCCGCGCATTGGCCAGGACAAGTTCTCCCCAGGCTTCATGCACGGCAAGCCTGGCGCCATCCGCATTGTTGATCGTAGAGGCGTCGGCTCCCCAAACCCGCACGTCCTGCACCGACGCCTGAAAGACCAGGCGGGAAGAACGATAGCCCATCTGGATGCGCATGCGCTGTGACGTGAGAAAGGCCGGTTGGCTGCCTACTCCCGGCAAATTGCCATAGCCGTTGCGATACTCCGTCCGGACGCGCAATTGCCCGGTCACCGATAACTGGGCCCGGGCCGAAAAGCAACCGATGGATAGCAAAAAAAAGCTCATTCCGGTGATGAATTTTCGCATATACAGTCGTTTTGGTGACAAGGGATCAAAATGGCAGCAACCGGAATGGGAGGCAATCGAAATAGATATTATGGGAAAATCGATGTAATCGAAAAATCGCGAGCATATGGCGAGAATCGAATATAAATATTACCTATATAATAAAATTACAGAAACTCGATGAATTTTTTCATCGATTGTCGCAGATTATAAAATATATTTATTTTTGTAATTAGAATTATGGCTAAAAAACGAGTCACCTGCGACCTGAACAGCTGCTTTCTGTGCACCAAAAGCCTGCCCGAATGGATACCCGCGATCGCGGCGCACCGGAAATGTCTGATCTTTAAAAAAGGACAGGACATCTTTTCCGAAGGAGAATTTGTCAAAGGCATCTATTTCGTTTACCGCGGAACCGTAAAAGTGCATAAACGCTGGGGCGAAAAACAGCTGATTATCCGCTTTGCGCGCGAAGGCAGCATTTTCGGCCACCGCGGACTCGGTACCGATCCCCACTACCCGATCTCGGCTACGGCGCTCACCCCCGTCACCGCCTGTTATATCGATCTCCATTTCTTCCAGACTTCGCTCCGGGTGAATCCTGACCTCCTTTACCACCTGTTGCTATTCTTCACGGATGAATTGCAGGAATCCGAACGGAAAATGCGCAATCTCGCGCACATGCAGGTGAAGGGTCGCGTGGCGCAGGCGCTGCTCCAGCTGCGCGACCAGTTCGGGACTTCCCCGGAAGGGCACATCGGCCTTACGCTCAGCCGGCAGGACCTCGCCTCGCTGGTCGGCGCCACGTACGAGACCGTCTTCCGCTTCATCAATGAATTGGCGGAGGAAGGGCTTATCCGAGTCGAGAATAAAGACCTGGCGATCCTCGACGACCATCGGCTTAATGGTTATACCAGGGAATAACAGGGAACGACCGATCCCGCCGGCAGGTCGCCGCAGTTTGCCGGGTGCATCGCGAGGGCGTTGGCTTCCCTGCCCAGCCGTATATCTCCGGAACCGTTGAGCCGGACCGTCTCCGCCCGGACAGACTTCCCCTGGATGGCGACCGGGAAAAATTCGTCGAGCGGAGACCGCTTTTTACGTTCGGCAGCCAACGGTATACCCAGCGGTTCCGGGGGCCGTAGCCCATAACACACCTGCAGGAAAGGTTGTATCAGCAGCGTCATATTGACAAAGGTGGAAAACGGATTTCCGGGAAGCGCGAATACCATGCCTCCGGAAGGACTCAGCCCGCACCAGGTGGGCTTCCCGGGACGGATAGCAATCTTATGAAAAAGCCGTTTGACCCCGGCCGCTTCGAGCACCGGGGGCACATGATCCGCATCGCCGGCGGAAACGCCCCCGCAAAGGATCAATACATCGTTCGCCAGCATCGATCGCACCTGGGCGAGCATGATCCCGGGATCGTCGGGCGAATGCGCGCAAACGGCCGGCACAATGCCTTCTTTACGCAACGCGGCTTCCAGTTGCCAGCGGTTGCTGTTGCGGATCTCCGTCGGACCCACCGGCGCGCCTACCGGCACTACCTCGTTCCCCGTCGTGAGCAGACCGATCCGGGGCAAACGTTCGACGGTCACCCTCGTCCGGCCCAGCGTGGCCAGCAGGCCCATCACGGCAGGCTCACACCGGCAGTTGCCCCCGATCACCACGTCCCCCGAGCGCAGGTCTTCGCCTTGCCTGGCGATATTTTGTCCCGGCCGCCACGGAAAGGAAAGGTCGGGAGGCACTGGCAGCACCCCGGCGGGCAACGGGTCGGCAGGCGACGAAAGCAAGGTCATCCCGTCCGCGTCCCCGGTCACATTTTCCCGGCGGATCACTACGTCGGCCGACGACGGTACAGCTGCACCGGTCATGATCTTATAACAGTCGCCGGTCCCAAGTCTCACGTCGGTTTTGCCGCCTGCATAGACAACGGCGGCCACGCGGAATTGCCGGATGCCGGATTCGAGATCGGCATACCGCACCGCATACCCATCCATCGTAGCGCGCGGAAAAGGCGGGTAGTCGCGGTCGGCGCTGATGGTCTCGGACAACACGCGCCCGAAAGCCTGGTCCAGCGGCACCTCTTCGCGTCCAAAGGACCGCGCCTGCGAGAATACGATCTCCCTCGCCTGGTGAATATCGATCATGGATGATTGCTGTTATGGATTTACCGCCGACGAACCCGCCGACGACGCCTTTAATGCCCTCCGCCCTTCATCATCTTCCGGGCATGGAACACGGCAGGCAGGATGGCCTCCAGCGATTCCCGCGCCCCGTCGCTGCTACCGGGCAGCGTAACGACAAGGGTATGCGCAATGGAGCCCGCCACTCCCCTGCTCATCATCGCCATCGGGGTCCGCTGCTGTCCGTAAACGCGCATCGCTTCGGCGATACCGTCCGCATCCCGCTCGAGGATCTCGCTGACCGCCGCGACCGTATTGTCACGCGGACCGAGACCCGTTCCCCCGGTTGTAAAAATGAATTGAATGTCTTCGTCGACCCATTCGCGGATCTGCCGCTGAATGACCGTCTTTTCATCCGGAACGACGACATAAGCCACGACCAGCGCACCCGTCGCCGTCAGCATTTCCTCGATGAGCTTCCCGCTCTTATCCTCCCGTTTCCCTGCCGCAGTCGAGTCCGAGCAGACCATGACCGCGCAGGTAGGCGCTGTTGCAAAGTACCGTTCCCGGTCGCTCTTGCCGCCCCTTTTCTCGATCAACCGGATATGCCCGATCTCCAGCTGTTTGTCGACGGGCTTGAGCATGTCGTAGATCTCGAGCGCCGCCACCGCCACGCCCGTCAGGACCTCCATTTCGATACCCGTACGGCCGATCGAACGCGCCTCCCCGCTGATCAGGATGCCCGAGCTTTCCGCGGACCATCCCTGCGCCGGTGCCGAAGCCGCCGAAACGGAGCGCGCTTCCCCTGCCGATCCATTCCCGGCCGGCGGTTCGAGGAAACTGAATTCCATCTCCATCCCATCGATAGTGACCGGATGACAATGCGGCAATAACTGCGGGGTCTGTTTGGCGCCCAGGAACCCCGCCGCGCGGGCCACATCGAAAAGATTGCCTTTGGGCAGCCGTCCATCGCGGATCAGCCCGATCGTGGCGGGTGAGCAGAAAACGACAGCCTGCGCCCGGGCCGTCCTCAACGTGATTTGCTTGTGACTGATGTCGCGCATGACGGCGAATTTACGCCATCATTCCCACATATACCTTGCCGCCCTTCACCTGCACCGGGAAAGTCCTGATCCTGTAGTCGTCGCCGTTGAGACATTCACCCGTCTTCAACGAAAAGGTCTTCTTATGGAAAGGACAGGCGACCTTCGGTTCGCAATGTTCGCCGGCGCTGCCGGTCATGCCTCTCGAGAGCGCCATTTGCATCTTGTGCGGACAGCGGTTCTCCGTCGCAAACCACTCCCCGCGCCGTGTAAAGTGAAAGATAGCGATCTGCTCTCCGCCCAGCAGGACACAGGCTCCGCCGTCGGCGGGAATATCCTCCACCCGGCAGGCGGTAACCCATTTGATTTTCTCAGCCGTTGTCGTATTCATAGTCAAGAAATTTTGTTTCACCATTCCCGTGGGTCTTTTCGTCCGGCGGAACCTGTCATCCCATCCGGCCGCTGTTGTTTCACCAGTCGCGCGCCCTGGTCTGGCCGCGGAGGCCATCGAACTCCAGCCACGGGTCCTTTTTGCGCGGCGCGTTGACAAAGTGATTGAACCGTTTCCGCAGCTCGGGGTCCTCAACGACTTCCTTCCACTCGCACCGGTAACTGTCCACGAGCGCCTGCATTTCCTCCTCCCATTGCGCCGCCATGCCGAGACTGTCGTTGATCACGACATTGCGGAGATAGCTCATTCCGCCCTCCATCTTATTGAGCCAGGTAGCCGTCCGCGTGAGCGGATCGGCGGTCCGGATATAGAACATGAGGTATCGGTCCAGATACCGGACGCAGGAGACCTTGTCGATGTCCTGGGCCAGCAGCTGCGCATGCTGCGGCCGCGATCCGCCATTGCCGCACACCAACAGGTTCCACCCTTTCTCGGTGGCGATGATCCCGAAATCCTTGCTCTGCGCCTCGGCGCATTCCCGGATACAACCGCTGACACCGCCCTTGATCTTGTGGGGCGCGCGGATGCCCCGGTACCGCTCTTCTATCTCGATGGCGAAGGAAACGCTGTCATGGAGACCATACCGGCACCAGGTGCTCCCCACGCAACTTTTTACCGTCCGGAGCGCTTTCCCGTAGGCGTGACCGCTCTCGAACCCGGCCTCGATCAGCTCTTCCCAAATGGAAGGCAGGTCCCCGACATGCGCGCCGAACAGATCGATCCGCTGGCCACCGGTGATCTTGGTATACAGGCGGTATTTCTTCGCTACCTTCCCCAGGACGATCAGTTTGTCGGGCGTGATCTCTCCTCCGGGAATACGCGGCACCACCGAATAGCTGCCCCCCTTCTGAATGTTGGCCAGGTAGCGGTCATTGCTGTCCTGGATGGTCGCCTGTTTGGCGATATGCTCGTTCCAGCAACTGGCCAGGATACTGGCCACCGCCGGTTTACATACCTCGCATCCGTCGCCCCTTCCCCACCGCTTCAGCGTTTCCTCATAGCCGCGTACGTCATGGAGTTTGATCAGGTCGAAAAGCTCCTGCCTCGACTGGGTGAAATGCTCGCACAGCGTGTTGCGGATATACACCCCCGTGGCCTTCATCGTGCCGGTCATCAGGTCTTTCACCAGTGGTATGCAGCCGCCGCAACCGGTGCCCGCCCGGGTGCATTTTTTCAACGCGTCCAGCGTCTGGATGCCTTGCTCCGTTACGGCCGAACAAATGGCTGCTTTTGTCACCGATTCGCAACTGCAGACGAGCGCTTCATCGGGCAGGTGCATCACCCCCCCACCCTCGCCGGACCCGTCGCGGGCGCCGAGGATCAGTTCTTCGGGATCGGGCGGCAGTACCAGCCGGTTGTTCACCGTTTGCAACAGGAGGTTGTAAGCTGCGGCATCCCCGATCAGGATGCCCCCGATCAGGTATTTCCCGTCGCTGCTGATATTGATCCGCTTGTATACCCCTTTGTGCCGGTTTTCAAAAACGATGCTGCGGCAGTCCGGTTCGGCGGCGAACGGTTCTCCGAAACTGGCGACATCCACGCCGATCAGCTTCAGTTTCGTGCTCATATCGAAACCCGTGAACCGCTTATGGCCGCCCGCCAGGTTGGTCGCAACCACATCCGCCATTTCATAACCCGGGGCCACGAGACCATAGATCATTCCTTGCGCCAGCGCGCATTCGCCGATCGCATAGATCGATTTGTCCGAAGTCTGCAAGCGCTCGTCGACAAGGATGCCGCCCCGCGTTCCAACCGACAGACCCGCCAGCCGCGCCAGCTCGTCGCGCGGACGGATACCTGCCGAGATCACCAGCAGGTCGATGGCCAGCCTCCCCTCATCGGCGAACTGAAGCCCTTCCACCCGGCCGTTCCCTTCAATGGTCTGCGTCACCTTACCCAGGTGCAGCTGGAGACCGAGTTTGCGCAGGCTCGCTTCGAGCGCGGCGCTTCCCGCACTGTCGATCTGTCTTGGCATCAGCCGGGGCGCAAATTCAATGACATGCGTCTGGGGAACGCCCAGGTCGAGCAGCGCTTTGGCCGCTTCGAGCCCCAACAGCCCGCCCCCGATGACCGCCCCGCTGGTGGCCTTCGGAGCATAGGCCCGGATCCGCTCGAGATCCTCGATTGTCCGGTAAACGAACACCCCCTGCTTTTCGATGCCGGCGATATCCGGTACGAAGGCGGAAGAACCCGTAGCCAGCACCAGCACATCATACGGCTGAACGATCCCTTTCAGCGAATGGACCAGGCGCTGCTGACGATCGATCTCCCGGACCGGATCACCGAGATGCAGGACGATCTCCTCGTCCTCGAACCAGCCCTTCATCGGCAGGGCCAGCTCGGCGGCAGTCTTGCCGTTGAAATATTCGCTCAGATGCACGCGGTCATAAGCCGGACGCGGTTCCTCCCCAAAGACCACGATCCGGAATCCGCCAAGCGCTTTCAGCTTTTCGCAGAACCGGTGACCGACCATTCCGTTTCCGATAACGACAACCGTTTGACTCATATTAAAAATAAATGAATGTAATTAAATTAAGCAATAATACAGAACAATTCAGTTATATTCGCCAAATTAATTACATTTCAATAATACTAATATGATACCTGCTCCCACCGTCCCCTCCGAATTGATCTTAATGGGAGCCGGTCCCGGCGACCCGGACCTGCTCACGGTAAAGGCGTGGCGCACGCTCCGGAAAGCGGATACCCTGCTGTACGACCGCCTCGTCCATCCGGCCGTGCTGGACCTCGCCCCCGCCGGTTGCGAACGCATTAACGTTGGCAAGCTGCCGGATGGACCCTCCACCAGCCAGGATACGATCCACCGGCTCATCCGCGAAAAATCAGCGAAAGGCGGCATTATCGTCCGGCTCAAAGGCGGCGACCCGTTCATCTTCGGCAGAGGATTCGAAGAAGCCATCATAGCCCATTCATTCGGCTTGAAAGTGACGTATATCCCCGGCGTCACGAGCATGCAGACCTCGGGTCTCGTGCAGATACCCCTCACCCACCGCTCAGTTAGCGAAGGCATCTGGATCCTCACCGGGACACGTAAAGACGGCAGCCTGTCCGCAGACCTGCAGCTGGCCATCAAAAGCCGGTCGACCGTCGTCATTTACATGGGCATGAGAAAACTCGGTGAGATAAGCGCCGTCTACCGGCGGGAAGGCAAAGCAGAAACGCCGGCGGCAATCATCCGCAACGGGAGCCTGACGCATCAAAAACTGGCGCTGGGCACAGCCGCTTCGCTCCCGGCCATGGCAGCCGCGCAGGGTCTGACAAACCCCGCGATCGTTGTCATCGGAGAAGTAGTGGAAATAGGAAAAAAAGCAGGCGCCGGTACATACGCGACGGGCGCTGCCGGCGCCGGGATCGTTCGTTTAGCTCCAGGACTTGGCATCGGCCAGGAACTTGGCAAGACCAATGTCCGTTAACGGATGCTTCAGCAGTCCGAGGATCGACTCCAGCGGCGAGGTCACAACATTGGCGCCCGCTTCGGCGCACTTCACGATATGCAGCGAACTGCGAATGCTGGCGGCGAGGATCTCCGTCTCATAGCCCTGCACCGAATAGATCTCGGCGATCTGCTCGATCAGTTCCAGACCGTCCCAATTGCCGTCGTCGATGCGCCCGATAAAAGGAGAAACATAATTGGCGCCGGCCTTCGCCGCCAGGATCGCCTGACCAGCCGAAAAACAAAGCGTACAATTGGTCTTGATGCCGTTGTCCGCAAACCATTTCAGCGCCTTCACGCCGTCCTTGATCATCGGTACCTTGACGACAATATTCGGATGGATTGCATGTAATTTCTTTCCTTCTTCGATGATCGCATTGAATTCGGTCGATACCACCTCCGCGCTGACGTCACCGTCTACCAGTTCCGCGATCGTCTTGTAGTGATTGGTCACCGCCGCCTCGCCTTTGATCCCCACCTTCGCCATCAGCGAAGGATTCGTAGTAACACCATCTAAAATGCCCAGGTCGTGTGCTTCTTTGATTTGCGCCAGGTCGGCCGTGTCGATGAAGAATTTCATATAAGGATGCTTTACTTAATTGAACGGAATTACGATTATGAAGGGAATAAAAAAAGGCAAAGTTACTTATATCGCACCGCTACGACCACCTACCGTTGCTGCCTTCCGGCCCTGGCGGGGTTCAGCGGGAGCTGGTCGTATAAGACTTTGCCACTGCAAATATACGTCAATTGAAGTAAAAATCTTCCAAATAAAATTTTACCGGTTCAAACTGTTGAACTTTGTAACGCCGACCAGTTCGTCGGCGCGCGAACCCAACGCGCGGTAATAGACGAGGATCATATAATCGTTCTCCGTCTCGACATGATTGCCCTCCGTCTGCGCAAAAGATGGCCTCATCGCCGGGTCGTCCCTGTCGACCGTGACATAGGAATAACTGTAGTAACCCATCTTCATAAAAAAGCTGCGCTCGTACCGCCCGTCGTCGGGATTGAAGTTCATCCTCGTCGAATCGTTGACCCCTCCGCCGGTGAACCGGCCCAGCAGGTAGACGTCCTTACCGGGCAGCGCCGTACCGCCCGGCGGCACCCAACTGAAATGGACCGTCGCATAGTCCCCCTGGAACAAAACATTGTAAGGGTCCGTCGTCCGGATCAGGTATTTGCCATTGAAATCCTTGTAAAAAAAATAATCCGCCTGGCTTCTGTCCCCATCGGGCTTCGCCAGTATATCCGTCGCCGTCTTACCGTACTTCACGGACTGGATGCGGTCGCTCTGAAAGCGGAAACTCTGCAGATCGATCCATCTCCATTCCGATCCTCCTTCGAAATTGACATCGTCCGGATTGCTGTACTCCAGCCGGTTGCCCGTGGAAAAAGTAGGTCTGAGATTGCGGATGACATTGTCCCAGCGATCGTTTTGAAGGATATCGACCTTCACCTGGTCCAGCGGATTGGGTGGATTGATCTGCGAGGTGTTGAGCCGGAACTGGATGTTCTGATGCGTGCGCACCAGGTCGGGGTTCACGGGCGTCAACAGCTGCGCCGCTATCTGCACTCTCGTATCCTCCACGAGGAACCGTTTCGTGAAGGCCAGTTTGGATGTATCGCCGTCGAGGTACACTTTCAGCAGATAGTTGCCCGAATGGATGATCTGGCAATTGGGATCCGGTACGATGGCCTGGTAATGCGCATAATTTGTCAGCGCGACCGAGGACAAGGTATAATTGTCGATCCGTATCTGGGCAAACCCCTTGACATAATCGAATTCGCTGACCTGGGCCGGCGTCCAGTCTTCATTGCATAGCACGATCGAATAATAATAATTCTTCACGCCGTCGAAGTCGTCGAAATGAAGTTCCAGCTGGTCGCTCGAGTTCAACCGCAAGATCGGATAGGCCGTCTGATTCCCCGCCATGAACAATTGCGGCGTTCCGATCGAAGGTGAATACACGAAATCGGGCGTCTGGGCGCGAAGGCCCCCGGTCAAGAGCAAAACGAGTGCTGCGGCAACCATCTTCATAGGTATAATATTAACACAAAAATTTCATTGATCCGGCGCCGCCCGTTATTTTTGACGGCGGAATAACATCCTCCAATTGAACACACCCGCCTTCATAGCCCGCCGCATCGCATTCAACCGGGAACGATCCTTCTCCCGCTTTATCATCCGGCTGGCAATCGCGGCAACGGTGATCAGCGTCGGGGCCATGCTCGTCACGCTTGCGTTTACCAACGGCTTTCAGTACGCCGTCGCCCAAAAGGTTTTCAATCTGTGGGGGCACATCCGCGTGCAACACTATTCGTCCAACCGGGCGTCGATCTCGGAAGAAGAAGCCATGAAAAAGAACGACACCGTGCTTCGCGTCCTCCGGCAGACCCCGCATGTGCGGACGATCCAGGCCTTTGCTACCAAATATGCCGTCCTCCGCAGCAGCGAAGGCATCGACTATGTCCAGCTGAAAGGCGTCGAGAATACCTATGATTTCACGAACCTGCAGGGCTTCCTGAAAAGCGGCCGGTGGCCCCGCTTTCCCGACAGCGGTTACAGCAACGAGATCGTTCTGTCCGAATCGACGGCAAAACAGCTGAAATTGAACGTCGGCGAAAGGATGCTCATTTATTTCATACAGCCGGACGGTCCTCCCCGGGTCAGACAAATGGTGGTCTGCGGTCTGTATAAAACAGGCATTGAAGACTATGACAAGCTGATCGCAATTGGTGATCTCAGGCTGATCCAGCGCCTCAACAACTGGACACCCGACGAGATCGGCGGCTACGAGATCTTCACCGACGACTACCGGAATGCCGGCGACGTCGACGACGCCATCTACAACAGCCTTCCAAAAGACTGGGAGAGCCGTACGACGGAAGACACCTATCCCAATATATTCGATTGGCTGAGGCTTCAGGATAAAACGATCCTGATCGTGCTCATCATCATGACCATCGTCGCTACGCTCAACCTGGTCACCTGCCTGATCATCCTGGTCCTCGAGCGCACCCACATGATCGGGATCCTGAAAGGCCTGGGCGCCACCGACTGGTCGATCCAGCGCATCTTCCTTTATGAAGGAAGCATCATCACGCTGTTCGGCATCCTGTTCGGCAATGTCTTCGGTCTTGCGATCTGTTGGGCACAGCAGCACTACGGTTTTCTTAAATTACCGGAAGAAGCTTATTATATCTCCAGGGCCGAGGTCAGACTGGAATGGTGGCATTTCGTGCTCGTCAACGGCGGCACCTTCCTCATTTGCTTCCTCGTGCTGATGATCCCCACCCTTCTTGTTCGACGGATGCAACCTGCCAGGGCCATCCGGTTCCTCTGAGCCGGCCTACGGCAACAAATGCGACAAAACGATCCCCGTGGCAACCGCGGCATTCAGCGACTCCGCGCGCCCGGCCTTCGGTATGGTCACCCGCTTCGTTGCCAGCCCGAGCAAGGCCGGTCCGATACCCCTCGACTCATTTCCCACGACGATGAATCCCCGGTCTATTCGCCCCATCCCGTATACGGAAGCTCCGTCCAGTGTCGTCGCATAAACGGGCTGCCCCCGGTGTCCCGCCACGACGGCCGCCGCATCGCCATAGATCACCGGGACACGCGCGATGCTTCCCATCGTGGATTGTACCGCCTTCGTATTGAATACGTCGGCGCTGTCCGTGGTGCATACCACCGCACCGATACCGAACCAATCGGCCAGCCGGACGATCGTCCCGAGGTTACCGGGGTCCTGGATGCCATCCAGCACCAAATGGATACCCGACCCGAGATCCGTTTCCGCGAACACCGGCTTGGCGAAGACCGCTACCACCTGGTTCGGGGTGGTCAGCGCTGACAACCGCCGCAATTCGGCCGGTCCTACCTCCCTGATGAAACCCTCGTGCTTACGGTCGGGCAACGCTTCGATCCATTCCGGCAACGCATAGATTTGCCGGGGCGCAAGCGCCCCGAGCAACTCGCCCGTGATCTTCGGCCCCTCGACCACGAATACCCCCTCGGCATCCCGGAATTTTTTCTGGCCCAAACTTTGAATATATTTGACCTGCGTTTTGGTGATCAGCATTGCACAATCGTTTATAAAAATCGTTCTGGGTTGTCTAATTCCTCTATGTTCCGGCGCCGGCAAGTTACGTCTTCTTTTCCTACCCATGCATTGCTGCTGCTGACGCTGATCGCAGGTGTGTTCTCGTGTACCGTTCCCCGGCACTATCAATACGGCAAGCCCTTCGTTTTCGCCGTCAACGTCAAAGTGCAGGGAAGCCTTCGCAAAGATGAAAAGAAGGATCTCGCGCAAAAACTTTCCAATCAGCTGGATGACAGTCTTCGCACACAGGTCATTTCGATAGCCGGCATATACAACCGCGTGATGTACCCCCCCGTGTTCGACACCGCCAACGTCCGGCGGTCCATTGGTTTCATGATCGCCCTGCTGAATGCCAACGGCTACTATAAACCCACGATCACCGACACCGTCCGGCAGAAGACCCGGCAGGTAAAGAACCATCCCGAACGGGTCCAGTACCGTGTCACGGTCGATTTTACCGTAGACCCCGGCAAACAGGTGCGCCTCGACTCCATCGGTTTCAATTTGTCCACGCCCGAGCTGCAAAGGCTGGCGCTCGAAACCAGGCGCGAGTCGCTGCTTCGGAAAGGCCAGCCCTTCTCGAACCAACTGATGTCCGCCGAACTGGACCGCCTGGGCACCGTCTTTCGCAATAACGGCTATTACTACCTGTCCCCCCGTCAGGACCTGAAGTTCGTTGTCGATACGGTAGTCTCCGCGCTCATCGATCCCAACCTGGACCCTTTCCAACAAGCCGCCCTGCTGGCGCAGCTAAAAGAAAAAAGGGAACACCCCGCCATCAATGTGGTCGTGGAACAGCGGACCGTTAAGGATTCGAGCCACCTCGTACCTTACCACATCGGCCATGTCACCGTCTATCCCGATCTGCCCATCGTGCTGGAGGACACGATCACGGCGAGCAGGATCGATACCAATGCGGCCAAAGGTTTTACGATCGTCTCGCGCGCCGATAAGTTCAAACCTTTCACGATCGTCCGCAATGTGTTCACCCGGCCGGGCCAGCTTTACCGGCAACAGGACTATATCCGCACGCTGAACCGTTTCAACCAGATGGGCGCCTGGGCCCAGGAGTCGATGACATTCATCCCTTCCGACAGCTCGGATTCCGTCCTGGACGCAACGCTCAAACTGTACCCCAACAAAAAGTATTTCCTCAGCGCCGACTACGAGGTAGCGCGCAATACCAACGATATCGTCACGGCCACCAATCTGTTCGGTATCAACCTGAACCTCGGACTGCGCAACCGCAATACTTTCAGAGAATCGGTCCTCAGCTCTTCCACGCTCCGCGGAGGCGTCGAGTTCGGATCCGACTTTATCCAGAATACCCAGGCCAGCATATCGCATACTATCTCGTTCCCCGAACTGCTCCCGAGAAGCCTGCTCCGCTACCTGCCAAGGTTTGTTCTCAAAAGAAAAAGCCAGCTCGACAGCCTGCGCTCGGTGATCAATGTGAACGCTTCTTTCGTCGACCGCCGCCAGTTCTTTACCATGCGCTCGATCAACGGCTCGTTCGGCTGGGAATGGACCCACGGCAATAAGTCCTGGCTCATTCGCCCGATCAATATCGAATTCACCCAGGTCGACAAAACCGACAGCTTTTCCCATTACCTGCTGACCAACCCATCGCTGAACCTGGCCTTCAAAAGCGGTTTGGTGCTGAGCGCGCAGGGCGTTTACAAATCGCTGCACAAGGTCGGTCAACATACCGACTTCCTGACGCTCAGCGGAGAATCCAGCGGCGCGCTCTTCGGGTTCATCAAATCGCTGGACCAGGGACCGCTCTGGCGGTTCATCAAGGGAGAGGTGGACTACCGCCGTCACGTCGACTACGGACGGACCCAACTCGCCTTTCACGCCTATGCGGGCGCCGGCTGGGCCTATGGCCGCGAGGGCACCCAGTGGGAACAGACGCTGCCGTTCTACAAAGCCTTTTTCGCGGGCGGCCCCAACAGCATGCGCGGATGGCAGGTGCGGCAATTGGGTCTGGGCTCTTCCAGGTTCTACGATACCGCTGGCACCGGCCTGCACCAGGGGCCATTGGACCGGTTCGGAGACGTTCAGCTGGAGGGAAATATCGAATGGCGCTTCCCGATCGGCAGCGTCTTCGGCTTCAAGGTCCTCAGCGCCGTGTATGTCGATGCGGGCAATATCTGGAACCGGCACGTGCTCTATGATCCCGATCCGAACACGGAGGCGGCGATGAAAGGCAGTGATTTCAGGTTCGATCGTTTCTACCGCGAATTCGCCGTCGACGCCGGCACGGGTCTGCGGATCGATTTCGATTGGTTCCTCATCCGCTTCGATTATGCCTACAAGCTGAAAGACCCGCAGCGTTCCGACCACAGCGACACCTGGTTGTACGACATGCACCTCCTCGATGGTCAGTTCCAGCTCGGCATCGGCTATCCCTTCTGATCTCTGACCTCGCAGCAGCCCGGCCGATGACATGATCGGCCATCCCCACGCAGTCACCGGTCGGCTATCCGTTCCGGGTTCCCGCGTCCAGCCGCTCGCGGATATACGCTTCGGCAGCCTCCATCGTCAAAGCTTCCTCCACGCGAAAATCGCCGATGCGCGTCCGGCGCAACCCACTCAGATAACCGCCGCAACCCAATGCGGCCCCGACGTCGTTTGCAAGGCTGCGGATATAGGTCCCCGTGGAGCAAACCACCCGAAAATCCACTTGCGGCAACCGGAACGCCGTCAGCTCGAATACTTTAATGACCACGCGGCGCGGCTCGAGACGCACTTCCTTCCCCTTTCGCGCCAGTTCATACACCCGCTTGCCTCCGACCTTGATCGCCGAATGCGCGGGAGGCACCTGCAGGATCTCCCCGGTAAATAGCCGCGCCACCAGCTCGCCGATGAGGTCCGATGTGACGGTTGAAATGTCCCGGAACTCGCGCGGTTCGCTCTCCAGGTCATAGGTGGGGGTAACCGCCCCGAGCGTTATCGTTCCGGTGTATTCCTTCTCCTGCGCCATGTATTCATTGATACGCTTCGTAAATTTTCCGGTGCAAAGGATGAGCAGACCGGTAGCAAGGGGATCCAGCGTCCCCGCATGTCCTATTTTGGGCGTCCGGGCAAGCCCGCGGAGTTTCCGCACAACGTCGAAAGACGTCCAGTCCAGCGGTTTGTCGATCAATAACACCTGCCCCTGCCCGAAGATATTCACAGCGTCCATGGCCGCAAGATAAGGCTTTGGACGCAGAGGGCTCGCTCCCGCGGGTCATATCGCCTGTCTCGCTTTGATCTCGAGATATTTATTCACCGCATGGACCGTCAGGTCTTGAGGCGCGGTCAATATCGTCGCGATTCCATGCTGGTTCAGCTCTTTCACCATGAGCCGTTTTTCATAAGCGAATTTGTCGGCGATCGTTCGGATATAGATCCCTTCGATGTCGTCCGCTGCTTTGTCCCGCAAATGCCGCAACTCCGTATTCTCGAAGAAAACGACCAGCAGCAAATGCTTTTTCGCGATGGCGCGTATGTAGGGCAACTGCCGTTGCAGACCCGGCAGCGATTCGAAATTGGTGAACAGCACGACCAGGCTGCGCTGCGTGATGCGCGACCGGACGAAGGCATACACCTTCTCAAAATCCGTCTCCTGCCAACGCGTCTGCTGGTTATAAAGCGTCTCCAGGATATGGCTCATCTGCATCGACATCCGGCTGGCCGGCAGAAAGGTGCCGATCTGGTCCGAGAACGAGAGCAACCCTGCTTTGTCCTGGCGGATAAGCGCTACCCTGGACAGGACCAGCGCCGCGTTGATGGAATAATCCAGCAACGTCAATCCGTCGAACGGCATCTTCATCACCCTGCCCTTGTCGACCAGGCAATACACCTGCTGACTCTTCTCGTCGGTGAAGGTATTGACCATCAGCTGGCCCCCCTTCCGGGCGGTCGCTTTCCAATTCAGGTTGCGGATGTCGTCGCCGGTGACATATTCCTTGATCTGTTCGAACTCGAGACTGTGCCCGAGCTTGCGGATCCGCTTGACGCCGCTGTCGGCGAGGTTCTGCGACGCGGCCAACAGCTCGAACTTTTTCAGGTCCTGGTAGGATGGCAGGACCTTTACCGTCGTTTCCGCCCCGACGATCTTCCGCCGGACCAGCAAACCGAACGGGCTCCGGATAAAGACATTGATGTTGTGAAATACATATTCGCCGCGCTCCTTCGGTCGAAGCTCGTAGTTCAGTTCGCGCGTTTCCCCCGCTTTCAACGAGGCATCCAGGAAAAAGTTCCGTTCCTGTAACTGATCCGGCAACTCGTCGATGATCCGCACCGAGACAGGGAATGGATACCCGTTCGTCACCAGCAGACGCACCGGGTTCCGGTCTCCGTTGCTCATCCGGTCGGTCAATTGCCGCCTTACGGTGACGGGCTCCCTGCGCGGAAATAGCACGAGGTAGTCCAGCAGGGTGACCACGGCGAGAAAGAGCAACAACAGTTGCGAGATCGGGAAAAGAAAAGCCGTCCCGTACGAAAAAACGAACAGCCCGATCACCCCGACGAGCAGCCAGTACCACCGCCGCGCAAAGAACAGGGATTGATAGAATCGTTTCAGCATATTATCTCGGTATCTCTATCGATTGAAGGATCTCTTTGATGACCTCATCGACGGTCGTGCCATCCATTTCCTTTTGCGGCGTCAGCACCAGCCGGTGCCGCAGGACCGCGGGAGTCGTGTAGACAATGTCGTCCGGCGTCACGAAGTCCCGTCCCCGCATGGCCGCAACGGCCTTCGATGCGTTGAGGATACCGATGGATGCCCGCGGGGAAGCGCCGAGGAAAATGGCGTTGTGATTGCGCGTGGCATTGACAATCGCTGTAATGTATTGGATCAGCCGGTCCTCGACATGCGAACTCCGCACCTTGTCGCGCAACTCGTGTATCTTCGAGGCGGCCAGGACGGGCCCGACGGTATCGATCCGCTGGTCGCCTTTCATCAGGTGGTGGTTCGATACGATATGGAATTCTTCTTCCTGGGTCGGATACCCGACTTTGATCTTGAAAAGGAAACGGTCCAGTTGCGCCTCGGGCAGGTGATAGGTGCCCTCGTGTTCGATCGGATTTTGCGTGGCAACGACCATGAAGGGCGGCAGCAGGCGATAGGTCTGCCCGTCCACCGTGATCTGGCGTTCTTCCATTACCTCGAAGAGTGCGGATTGGGTCTTGGCCGGCGCACGGTTGATCTCGTCGATCAGCACGATATTGCTGAAGATCGGTCCATGTTTGAACTCGAAATTGCTGTCCCTCGGATTGAACACGGAAGTTCCGATGACGTCGCTCGGCATCAGGTCGGGCGTGAATTGGATACGCGAGAAGTTGACGGAAATGACCTTACTGAGCAATTTGGCCGTCAGGGTCTTGGCGACGCCCGGCACGCCTTCGATAAGAATATGGCCATCCGCCAGGATACCCGCCAGCAGGAGCTCGATCATCTCCTGTTGCCCGACGATGACCTTGCCGATCTCCGTTTTCAGCTGCCCGACCGCCTGATCCAGCGCATTGAGGTCCGTTCTCTGTTCGAATAGATTTTCTTCCATGTTTATGAATGTTTATAAAATGCTTCCAGTTGCCGGTGGAATTCCAACAGCTGTTCGTCCGGGATGCTCGCTTGCGATGGCAGGCGCCGCACATAGGCCACCAGTGACTCCAGCGCAGGTTTCGGATACCCGGTCCGGTACGCCAGCCGGTCGACGAACCCCTCTTCTTCGAGCGGGATGCTCAGATGATACCGCGTCCTGACCTGTTCCTGGAAATGCATCGCCATCTTCATCGCCAGGTTGCGGTTGTCGCGCCGCTGGTAGTACAACTGACCGATGGTCCGGACGAAATCGAGCGAGGTGTTGCGCGGCGGTGCCAGCAGCGGGATCATCCGCTGGCGTCGCTTGCTGTCGAACAGGTAAAGGATCAGGAACAATGACAATACCAGCCAAAAGGCCCAGGTCAGCGCCTTGCTATTGAAAATGAAGGTGAACAGCGGAAACCCTCCCCTGTGGCGGTCATAACGGAAATAATCGTCCCACACCACCTGTTTTACCGTAGAAGGGATATACGAAAGCGCATGCTCATAATAAGCCATGTTCTGTTTGTGAAGAAGGAAGAAATTGGAAAAAGCCAGCGGGGCGAAATGCAGGTAAACGGCGCCTCCGCCTTTGTACCGGATCCGCACGAAATCGGGATGGCCGTGACCATCCCGGCCCAGTATGGAGGTGTATTGCGAGTCGAGCGACATCACCCAGTTGTCGTACGAATCGCCGGGATAGGAATAGCTGTGGTAGCTCGCATCCGCCGGATCATAAACGCCCACGGTGAGGCTGTCGGGCTGAAATTCGAAATGCGCACCGGTCGTTGCGCGGATGCCGAGGTTATGCAACAGCGAAGCGCTGATATGGTTGGCCGATATGAAGACCTGGTTACCGGCGCCGACGAAATTAGTCAGCCAGGCGATCTCCTCTTCCTGCGCCGTCAGCTCCGAACAAACGATGAGGTAACATTTCCGGACGGAATCCTCCGCAGAGGGTGCCGGCAGCCGCCCGCTCTTATTGACCGATACCTCCGCGTCGGGAAACAGCTGCGGCAACGCGTCGAATGCTATCCTCGTGCCATAGGGGATCCCATCCTTGCGCCAGAGCGAGACACGGCGGTTCAGCTGCTGGCGGCGTCCGTTGCAGGCACACAGCAATGCGATCACCGGTAGGATCGACAGCAGTCTTTTCATCCCTGCAAGGTTTTATCGAATTCCATGAAATAGCCGTGCAACCTCCGGAACGTATCTTCGCCGAGACCGAAATGTCCATACCACACTTTTTCATAGGCCTGCGTCAGCAACCGGAAAGGCGCTTCGTACATGGTCCCTGCCAGCAGCCGGAGGTATCCCTGGTTGGTCGCCTGTCCATGGTACCGGATCAGTCCGCGCTCATCCAGCCGTCGCAGCGATCGCAGGTAGCAGTAACGGACCGCGAGGCGGTAATCGCCATTGGCCAGCGATTCCTGCAACCGCCTGCCCAGGTCTTCGTCCGTCATGGACTCACCGGCCGCCTGCTCTTGCCTGGCCCCGGATCGTTTTGCCTGCCGGTAGAAGATGCCCACGTGATTTTCTGCCATGATCCTGCCGATCGCATAGATCAGCAACGCTCCCAGGATGATGTATATCCCATAACGGAATGCCGCGCTCGACAGCAGCCTTATCAGCCAGGCCGGCACGGATCTGTCCTCCTCCTGTTGCCGTTGCCAATACCGCGGGTCGTTCGCATAGGCGAAGTCCGGGTCTTTTTTCCAGCCGGCGACCATGGAATCCGGAACCGACCTTACCACCAGCGAGTCGCCTGCCGAACCGGGAGTGGCCGCGCCCGTGTCGTAAACCGAATCGTTTTGCACCGTCCCCGTACCCGCACCCTCATCCCCAACGACCACGGTATCGCCGGTCGCCGTATCGGACCGGCCGCCTGCCTGGGCCGCGACCCGAAGACAGCCGACCGAAAGAAAGAAAAGGAGAAGGATCCCCGTGCGGCATGGCGACATCATACGGTTCGCATTTTTTTCTCGAGCCGGATCGGATAGACGATGAAATACCAAACTACGAAACACAGCGACAACAGCAGGATCGAAATGCTCAGCCAGATGGGCATCGTGGAGTACCGCGTGACGAACCCTTCGAGGAAAGCCGCAACGATGAAGATCGGCACCAGGCCGATCATGAGCTTCACGCCGTCCTTACCGCCTCTTTTCAGCGAGTGCAGCCGTTTGTGCGTGCCCGGAAAAAGAATGCTGTTCCCCAGCACGAGACCCGATGCCCCCGCAATAATAATAGCCGAGAT
>DASZYU010000117.1:0-3948 GCA_035545215.1 Puia sp. | reverse complement strand
CCATTGGGAAACGCGGACGGAAAAGAACCTCGGCTTCGACGCCAACATCCTCCGCAACCGCGTATCCATCTCGGCCGATGTCTATCAATCCCGCTCGACGGGCGTCCTGGTCGCACCTCCGCAACCGAGCTACCTCGGGGTCGTACAGGGTCTCGGCGGCGCCCAGTCCACCGTCGTCAATGCGGCTACCATCCAAAACAAGGGCGTCGAGTTGAGCGTTACGTGGCGCAGCAAGGAACAACCTTTCAAATGGTCCGTATCGGGAAATATCACGACCATCGACAACAAGGTCCTTTCCGTCGGCAACCAGGGCATCGATGCCACCGGCAACAAGATCAATTACCTTCAGCCTACCGATTTCATCCGTGCACAGGTCGGCCACTCCATCGGCGAATGGTATGTCATCAGGACCGCCGGAATCTTTAGATCGCAGGACGAGATCAGCAACTACACCAGCAAGTCCGGTCAGAAAATCCAGCCGAACGCCAAACCCGGAGACGTCAAATACGTTGACGCCAACGGCGACGGGCAGATCAACGACAACGACCGCCAGTTCGTCGGCTCTCCCTGGCCCACGCTGCAAACAGGCCTGCAGTTCAATGCATCCTATCACGACTTCACGCTGAATATCCAGCTCGTCGGCGTCTTCGGTTATCACATCTATGACGACATCCGCCGCGTGCTCGACAGCTATCAGCACACCAATTTCCGCAAAGACCTCGACGCCTGGTCCGATGCGAACCTCAATGGCAAAGATCCCCGTCTCGCCGTCGACCAACCGGGCGATCCGACGGTGTCGATCAACAATATGGCGCAGACCTCGCGCTGGCTCGAGAACGGCAGCTATGTCCGTGTCCGTAATATCGAGCTGGGTTATACGCTTCCGCGTTCTACCCTCAGCAGGGCCGGCATATCGACCGCCCGCGTCTACCTCAGCGGCCAAAACCTGTTCACGCTCACCGGCTACAAAGGCCTCGATCCCGACGTCGTCGGCAATGGCATCCTGCAACGCGGTTTCGACGTAGGCAACTGGCCGCCCTCACGCGTCCTGTCCGCCGGGATACAATTCGACTTTTAGCCAATACCCACTAAATGAAAGAACAATGAAAAAAATACTCATCATATCCGCAGTCGCCGCTATCGCGGCATCGGGCTGCAAAAAGGACTTCCGGCTGCAGAATAACCTCCAGGTCACCACGCAGGCGTTCTGGAAAACGTCATCCGATGCGCTGCAGGGCGTCAACTCGATCTATAGCACCTATCACCGCGAAGGCTTTTCGCGCTGGCTGTATTTCATGACGATGGTCCGCTCGGACGAAGGCTACAGCACGAGCCCCAACCCCGATATCATCAATACCTACGATGCCTTTAACATCACCGACTACAACGACTACCTCGTGACCAGCGTCTACCAGGACGCGTACATCGGTATCAACCGTTGCAACCAGGTGCTTGCAAATGTGCCGGGCATCGATATGGACGCAACGCTGAAGAAACAATACCTCGGCGAAGCCTATTTCTTTCGCGGCTTCTTTTACTACAACCTGGCCACGATCTACGGCAACGTGGCCATCCTTCTTCACCCGCCGCAACCGACCGACTATCCTCCAACCATGCCCCAGGACAGCGTTTTCGCACAGGCCGCCCGCGATTTCACCGCCGCGACGACCATGCTCCCGAATACCTATGGCGCCGGCGATCTCGGTCGCGCTACTGCCGGTGCTGCCTATGCGATGCTCGGTAAGACCTATATGCAGCAACATCTCTACGCACAGGCGCAGACCGCCTTCGCGTGGCTCGTTACAGGTCCCGGTGCCGGTCTCTACAAACTGACGCCCAACTACCGGTCCAATTTTGTCGTGACGTCCGAGAATAACAGCGAGTCGGTCTTCGAATGGCAGAACGGGCTGAACCCCGCCGACAGCCACGATGACGACACCCAGCTGTCCGGAGAATCGCAGCTCAACTACGGAACGAGCATCCCACCCTTCTTCGCGCCCGCACCGATCGGGTTTACGGACGGCCAGGCCCGGCGCTGGCCCGTTTGGGAGTTCCTGCAGGAAAAGACCACCACCGGCGATCGGGACCCGCGGCTGGCCGCCACCTTCCTCTATGACTCGACTGACGTCCGCGGTCCGGCCTATACCCTGGCATACGGCAAGACATGGAGCAGTCTCGGCCTCGCCACCGACCCCACCGTGGCGCACGGCAACACCACCGAAGTTTGTTTTCGCAAAGAATTGGACGACTCTACTATGAGCGCCGAGGTCTTCCACTCCGGTAACAATTACCGTTATATCCGGTATGCGGACGTCCTCCTCCTTTATGCCGAGGCGCTCAACGCGCAGGGCAACACCGCCGCCGCCTATCCCTATGTCGATATGGTCCGCCAACGCGCGGGTCTGGCGCCCCTGAGTACCGTTAAGCCGGGCCTCAGCCAATCCGATTTTCTGACACAGTTGAAACACGAACGCATAACCGAGCTTACCGGCGAAGGACACCGCTGGGAAGACCTGGCCCGCTGGGGTGATCTCGGCACCGGCCTCGCGAGCCGCGACGCAGGCTTCGCCAATTTCAAAAAAGGCCGCGACGAATTCCTGCCAATCCCCCAGTTCGACCTCGATGCCAACCCCAATCTGAAACAAAATCCAGGGTATTGATGAGACAGATTTTTTATTATGCGTTTCTCCTGACTGCGGCCGCCTGTTCCTGCGGCAAGGGTCACACAACTAACCCCGGCGGCAACCCGTCGCCGGGGCCTCATGATACCACTTTTACCAACCCGCTGCTCTCCAGTGGTCCCGACCCCTGGGTGATCCAGCAGGACACGACGTACTATTACATGAACACGCTGGGCGATCGCCTGGCTATCTGGCCGACCGGAAGGATGTCTGCGCTCAAGAACGCCATTCCGGTAACCATTTGGAATCCGCCGGCGACAGGCCCCTACTCCAAAGAGATCTGGGCGCCCGAGTTGCACCGGTTCAACAACAAATGGTACATGTATTTTGCGGCGGACGACGGCAACAACAGCCACCACCGGATATACGTACTCGAAAACGACGGCGCCGATCCCACCGCCGCCAACTGGACTTTCAAAGGCAAGCTCGCCGATACAACGGCCGACCGCTGGGCCATTGACGCCTCTGCGTTCGAGTACAACAACCGCCTGTACCTGGTCTGGTCCGGCTGGTCAGACACCGTGAATGTCGCGCAAAACATCTATATCGCCGCCCTGTCGGATCCCACCACCATGCAGGGTTCGCGCGTGCTGATCTCCTCGCCCACGCTTGCCTGGGAAAAAGCCGGCGCGCCACCCGCCGTCAACGAAGGACCCGAAGCGCTGATCGGTCCCAACGGCCGGCTCTTCCTCACCTTCTCGGCCAGCGGATGCTGGACGGACAGCTATTGTCTCGGCCTTCTTTCACTCCGGTCCGGCGGCGACCCGCTCAACCCCGCAGATTGGACCAAATCGCAAAATCCCGTGTTCACCACCGCAGCTGACAACGGAGCCTATGCCCCCGGGCACAACGGTTTCTTCGTCTCCCGCGCCGGCAACCAGAATTGGCTCATCTATCACGCGAACGCAAACGCCGCACTCGGGTGCGGCAACGCACGCAGCCCGCGGATGCAACCCTTCACCTGGAACGCCGACGGATCGCCCAACTTCGGCACCCCCGTAAAGATCGACAGCCCGATCCCAAAACCCGGGGGCGAATGACGGCCCCCTAAAAATGCCGCCGCTAAACACAGAATCACCTATCTTCCGAGAATAAAGCTACGCCCATGATACGTCTCATCCGTCTCTTCCCCATCGCAGCGCTCGTCTTCATAGCCGCCGCCCCCGGCCCGCACCCTCGCGCCACCGCGACCGTCCCCGCCGTTCCACCCCGCGCCGAACCCACCACACCCGCCGGCATCCCCATCCCCGAACCCACCACACCCGCC